>NZ_MEGA01000002.1:56211-80526 GCF_001725695.1 Microbacterium sp. SCN 71-21 | reverse complement strand
GGCGACGAGATCGTCGTGACCGAGGCGGAGCACCACGCGAACCTCATCCCGTGGCAGGAGCTCGCGGCCCGCACCGGCGCCGTCGTGCGGGCGATCCCGGTGCACGACGACGGCACGCTCGACCTCGATGCCGCCCGTGCCCTCGTCGGCCCGCGCACCCGCGTGGTCGCCTTCACACACGTCTCGAACGTGCTCGGCATCGTCAACCCGGTGGCCGAGCTCGTCGCGCTCGCGCACGGCGTCGGCGCCCTCGCCGTGCTCGACGCCTGCCAGTCGGCCCCCCACCTGCCGCTCGACCTGCCCGCGCTCGGGGTGGATGCCGCGGTCTTCTCGGGTCACAAGATGCTCGGCCCCTACGGGGTGGGCGCCCTCTACGGCACCGCCGAGCTGCTCGAGGCGCTGCCGCCGTTCCTCACGGGCGGCTCGATGATCACGACCGTCACCCTCGAGGGCGCGGAGTACCTGCCGCCGCCGCAGCGATTCGAGGCGGGCACCCAGCCCGTGTCGCAGGCGGTCGCCCTGGCCGCCGCCGCACGCTACCTCGACGGCATCGGCATGGCCCGCGTGCGCGACCACGAGCACGAGCTCGAGCGACGCCTGCGCGACGGACTGCGGGAGATCCCGGGGGTGCGGCTGCTCGGCGACGCCGATGTCGAACGGGTCGGGCTCGCCTCGTTCGACGTGGCGGGCGTGCACGCGCACGACGTCGGCCAGTACCTCGACGCCCGCGGCATCGCGGTGCGCGTCGGACACCATTGCGCCCAGCCGCTGCACCGCCGGTTCGGCGTGACGGCGACGGTGCGCGCCTCGACGCACGTGTACAACACGAGCGCCGACGTCGACGCGCTCGTCGAGGGCGTCGCGGGCGTGCGTGCGTTCTTCGGAGCCGACGCGTGAACGGCCTCGAGCAGCTCTACCAGCAGCTGATCCTCGACCACTCGAAGCACCCGCACGGCTTCGGGCTCGACACCGCAGCCGAGGGCTCGCCGCGCTCGCACCAGCGCAACCCGATCTGCGGCGACGAGATCACGCTGACCGCCACGGTCGAGAACGGCGAGGTGAGCCACATCGTGTGGGAGGGCGCCGGCTGCTCGATCTCGCAGGCGTCCGCATCGATGCTGTCCGCGCTCGTCGACGAGGAGGACGGGATGCCGCGGGCCGAGGCATCCGCTCTGATCGCCTCGTTCCGCGAGGCGTTGCGCTCGCGCGGGCAGATCGCCCTCGACGAGGAGGAGTTCGGCGACGCCGCCGCGCTCTCGGGCGTCTCGAAGTACACCGCTCGGGTGAAGTGCGCGATGCTCGCGTGGGTCGCCCTCGAGGACGTGCTCGCCCGCTCTTGAGATCCGGGCGTCGGGCCCGCCGCAGCGGACGCGGGGCCGCGTGCGCACGGATTCCGTGAGCGCCCGTGCGGGCGCCGTATGGATTCCGTAAGGACGCCGTCCGGGGTGCTCCGGGCAGTGTTCGATCGGGTGTCGTGCCCCCACCGGGCACCCGCGTCCTCGCGGATCCGCACCTCTGGAGTCCTCGTGCTCGATCTCATCTGCATCCTCGGCATCGTCGCGCTCTTCGCGATCGTCGCCCTCGTCGCCAAGGGGGTGGAGAAGCTGTGATCGTCTTCTCGATCGTCGCGGCCGTGCTCGCCCTCGCCGCGATCGCCTACCTCGTCGTCGCCCTCGTCGCCCCCGAGAAGTTCTGATGGATGCCGCGACCATCTGGGCCGGCATCGCACAGGCCGCGACGCTCATCCTCGTCCTCGTCGTGCTGTACCGCCCCCTCGGCGACTACATGGCGTGGATCTTCACCGCCCGCAAGAACCTCGTCGTGGAACGCGGCATCTACCGCGTCATCGGGGTGGATGCGGCATCCGAGCAGACCTGGCAGGCCTACCTGCGCGGGGTGCTGCTGTTCTCGTTCGTCGGCGTGATCTTCGTCTACGCCCTGGAGCGCCTGCAGCAGTGGCTGCCGTACTCGCTGGGGCTTCCCGCGGTTCCCGAGGGTCTCGCCTTCAACACCGCGATCTCGTTTGTCACCAACACCAACTGGCAGTCGTACTCGCCCGAGCAGACGATGGGCTACACGGTGCAGTTCGCCGGCCTCGCGGTGCAGAACTTCGTGTCGGCCGCGGTCGGCATCGCGATCGCCGTGGCCCTGGTGCGCGGGTTCGCGCGCCGCCGGGCCACCACGATCGGCAACTTCTGGGTCGACATCGTGCGCGTCATCTGGCGGCTGCTGCTGCCGGTCTCGATCATCGCCGCGGTCGCGCTGATCGTCGCGGGCGTCGTCCAGAACGTGTCGTCGTGGACCGATGTCACCACCGTCACCGGGCAGACGCAGTCGATCCCGGGCGGCACCGTTGCCTCGCAGGAGGCCATCAAGGAGCTCGGCACGAACGGCGGCGGGTTCTTCAACGCGAACTCCGCCCACCCGTTCGAGAATCCCACGCCGTGGACCAACCTCCTCGAGATGGTGCTGATGCTCGCGATCCCGTTCGCGCTGCCGCGCACGTTCGGTCGCATGGTCGGCGACAACCGCCAGGGCTACGCGATCGTCTCGGTCATGGGCACACTGTTCCTCGCGTCGATCGTCGCGGTGAGCTGGCTGGAGGCGTCGGGCCTCGGCGCGGCGGCACAGGCCGCGGGCGGGGCGATGGAGGGCAAGGAGCAGCGGTTCGGCATCCTCGGATCGGCCCTGTTCTCCTCGACCACCACCCTCACCTCGACGGGCGCGGTCAACTCGATGCACGACTCGTTCACGCCGCTCGGCGGCATGATCCCGATGATCGACATGATGCTCGGCGAGGTCGCCCCCGGCGGCACCGGCTCGGGTCTCTACGGCATGCTCATCCTCGCGATCATCGCCGTCTTCGTGGGCGGTCTGCTCATCGGGCGCACACCCGAGTACCTCGGCAAGAAGATCGGCCCCCGCGAGATCAAGCTCGCGAGCCTCTACCTGCTCGCCACCCCGACCCTCGTGCTGCTGGGCGTGGGCGCGAGCTTCGCGATCCCGCCGATCCGCGACGAGATCGAGAACGTGTCGATGCTGAACCCCGGCGTGCACGGCTTCAGCGAGGTGCTCTACGCGTTCACCTCGGCCGCGAACAACAACGGCTCCGCGTTCGCCGGACTGACCGCGAACACCGGATGGCTGGACGCTGCCCTCGCGGTCGCAATGCTGCTCGGCCGGTTCGTGCCGATCGTGCTCGTGCTCGCCCTCGCCGGATCCCTCGCCGCCCAGGGCACGCTCCCGACGACGGCCGGCACGCTGCCGACGCACCGCCCCCAGTTCGTGGGCCTGCTGATCGGCGTGTCGATCATCTTCACCGCTCTTACCTACTTCCCCGTGCTCGCGCTCGGGCCCCTGGCAGAAGGACTGTCCTGATCATGACCACCACCGCTCCGGTCGCCGAGAAGGCGACTCCCCGTTCGCGCGCGTTCAGCCGTGAACAGGTGCTGCAGGCACTTCCCGGCGCCCTGCGCAAACTCAACCCCGCCACCCAGTGGCACAGCCCCGTCATGCTGCTGGTCTGGGTGGGTGCCGCCCTCACGACGCTCATCGCGATCGCCGAGCCGTTCCTGCACCAGGACGGACCGGCCGTTCCCGCGGGATTCACCTGGGGCATCGCGATCTGGCTGTGGCTGACGGTCGTGTTCGCGAACCTGGCCGAGTCGGTCGCCGAGGGTCGCGGCAAGGCGCAGGCCGCGTCGCTGCGCAAGACCCGCACGACGACGTCGGCCCGCAAGGTGGTCGCCTACGATCCGGCGACGGATGCCGCGGCCACCGCGGCCGAGACCGTCGAGATCGCGTCGGCCGAGCTGCGGCTCGGCGACGTGGTCGTCGTGACCGCGGGTGAGCTCATCCCGGGTGACGGCGACATCGTCGACGGCATCGCGACGGTCGACGAGTCGGCGATCACGGGCGAGTCCGCACCGGTCGTGCGCGAGTCGGGCGGCGACCGCAGTGCGGTCACCGGCGGCACCCGCGTGCTCAGCGACCGCATCGTGGTGCGCATCACCGCGAAGCCGGGCGAGACCTTCGTCGACCGCATGATCGCGCTCGTCGAGGGCGCGGCTCGTCAGCGCACGCCCAACGAGATCGCGCTGTCGATCCTGCTGGCGAGCCTGTCGATCGTGTTCGTGATCGTGGTGCTGACGCTGCAGCCGATCGCGGCCGCCGTGGGCGCCCCGGTGGGCATCCCGGTGCTCGTCGCCCTGCTCGTGTGCCTCATCCCGACGACGATCGGCGCGCTGCTGAGCGCCATCGGCATCGCCGGCATGGATCGTCTCGTGCAGCGCAACGTGCTGGCGATGTCGGGCCGTGCGGTCGAGGCTGCCGGTGACGTGTCGACGCTGCTGCTCGACAAGACCGGCACCATCACGTACGGCAACCGTCGCGCGACCGAGTTCGTGCGCATGCCCGGCGTCGGCGACGAGGTGCTCGCGCAGACCGCGGCGCTCTCGTCGCTCGCCGATCCCACCCCCGAGGGCACCTCGGTCGTCGAGCTGGCGACGAGCCGCGGCATCCGTGCGGAGCTGCCGGCCGGCGCCGTGTTCGTGCCGTTCACCGCGCAGACGCGCATGTCGGGCGTCGATCTCCACGACGGCACCGCGGTGCGCAAGGGCGCCGGCTCCGCCGTCACGGCGTGGCTGACCGGCGCGGGCGTGGAGATCTCCGACCACACCCGCCAGACCCTCACTCGCATCACCGACCAGATCGCCGGATCGGGCGGCACCCCGCTCGTCGTCGCGACCCTGGATGCCGCGGGCACCGGCGCGATCCTCGGGGTCATCCAGCTGAAGGACGTGGTGAAGGACGGCCTGAAGGAGCGGTTCGCCGAGCTGCGGGCGATGGGCATCCGCACCGTCATGATCACGGGCGACAACCCGCTGACGGCGAAGGCGATCGCCGCGGAGGCGGGGGTCGACGACTTCCTCGCCGAGGCGACCCCGGAGGACAAGCTCGCGCTGATCAAGAAGGAGCAGGAGGGCGGGCGGCTCGTCGCGATGACCGGCGACGGCACGAACGACGCCCCCGCACTCGCGCAGGCCGATGTCGGCGTAGCGATGAACACGGGAACGTCGGCGGCGAAGGAGGCCGGCAACATGGTCGACCTCGACTCCGACCCGACGAAGCTGATCGATATCGTGCGCATCGGCAAGCAGCTGCTCATCACGCGCGGCGCACTGACCACCTTCTCGCTCGCGAACGACGTCGCCAAGTACTTCGCCATCATCCCGGCGATGTTCATGACGGTGTTCCCGGGCCTGGCGGCGCTGAACATCATGGGGCTGCACTCACCCGCCTCGGCGGTCACCAGCGCCATCATCTTCAACGCGCTGGTCATCATCGCCCTCGTGCCCCTCGCCCTGCGCGGGGTGGCGTACAAGCCGGCGAGCGCCGCGCGCATCCTCAACCGCAACCTGCTCGTCTACGGCATCGGCGGTGTCATCGCCCCGTTCATCGGCATCAAGCTGATCGACCTGGTCGTCGGCCTCATCCCCGGCTTCTGACCGAAGAAAAGAGACAGACATGTCCACGCTCTCGCGCACCTCGCTGCGCACCTTCGGCGTCGCCGTCCGTGCGATGCTCGTCTTCACGCTGATCCTCGGCATCGGCTACACCGCCGTGGTGACCGCGGTCGGCCAGCTGGTGTTCCCGTGGCAGGCGAACGGGTCGCTCGTCACCGACTCGTCGGGACAGACGGTCGGAAGCTCCCTGATCGGCCAGCAGTTCCTCGACACCGAGGGGAACCCCTCGCCGCGGTACTTCCAGCCGCGGCCGTCCGCGGCGGGCGCGGGCTACGACCCGACGGCCTCGGGCGGCTCCAACCTCGGCCCCACCAACCAGAAGCTCGTCGACGCGATCACCGGGCGCCGGGCGGCCGTCGCCGCGTTCGAGGGCGTCGACCCGTCGCTCGTTCCCGCCGACGCGATCACCGCGTCGGGCTCGGGTCTCGACTCCGACATCTCGGTGGCCTACGCCGACCTGCAGGTGACCCGGATCGCCCGCGAACGGGGGCTCAGCGAACAGGTCGTGCAGCAGCTGGTCGCGTCTAAGATCGAGCCGCGAGACCTCGGGTACCTCGGCGAGTCCCGGGTGAACGTGCTCGAGCTCAACCTGGCGCTCGACGCGCTCTCGCACTGAGACCTCAGGCGAAGGACGGACGACGATGCGACGGGGGCGACTGCGGGTCCTGCTCGGGGCCGCCCCCGGCGTGGGCAAGACCTACGCGATGCTCGAGGAGGGCCACCGGCTCTCCGCCGAGGGCGCCGATGTCGTCGTCGGCGTCGTCGAGACGCACGGGCGCGCGGCCACGGCCGCGCTGACCCGGGGTCTCGAGGTCGTTCCGCTGCGACGCGACCGGCACCGCGGGGTGAGCCTCGACGAGCTCGACGTCGAGGCGGTGATCACGCGGCATCCGTCGGTCGCCCTCATCGACGAGCTCGCTCACACGAACGCGCCCGGGTCGGCGCATGCGAAACGGTGGGAGGACGTCGAGCAGCTGCGGGACGCGGGCATCGACGTGATCACGACCGTCAACGTGCAGCACATCGCCTCGCTCAGCGACGTGATCGAGCAGATCACCGGCACCGTGCAGCGTGAGACGGTGCCCGATGCAGTGGTGCGGGGCGCCGACCAGATCGAGGTCGTCGACCTCGCCCCGCAGTCGTTGCGCGACCGGCTCTCCGCCGGTCTCGTCTACCCGGCGGAGCGGGTGGATGCCGCGCTGTCGAACTACTTCCGGCTGGGAAACCTGACGGCGCTGCGCGAGCTCGCGCTGCTGTGGCTCGCCGACGAGGTCGACTCCGCGCTCAAGCAGTACCGCGCCGAGCACGACATCGACGGCACCTGGACGACGCGTGAGCGCGTCGTGGTCGCGCTCACGGGCGGGCCGGAGGGCGAGACGCTCATCCGTCGCGGCGCCCGCATCGCGGCCCGTTCGGCGGGCGGTGAGCTGCTGGCGGTGCACGTGCTCAGCCAGGACGGCCTGCGGGGGGCGACGCCGGGGGCGCTCGCCACCCAGCGCGCACTCGTCGAGCAGCTCGGCGGCACCTATCACCAGCTCGTCGGCGACGACGTCGCGCACACCCTGGTGGAGTTCGCGCGCAGCGTGAACGCGAGCCAGCTCGTCATCGGCGTCAGCCGCCGCAGCCGCATGAGCGCGGCACTCACCGGGTCGGGCATCGGCGCGACGGTCATCCGCGATTCGGGCGACATCGACGTGCACATCGTCACCCACTCGGCGGCGGGCGGGAAGCTGCGCCTCCCCCGCGTGCGGGGCGGGGCGCTCAGCCGCGGGCGGCGCCTGCTCGGGTTCGCCGTCGCGCTCGTCGGCGGGCCGCTGCTGTCGTGGCTGCTGTTCTCGTTCCGCAGCGACGACTCGATCACCTCCGACGTGCTCGCCTACCAGCTGCTCGTCGTGATCGTCGCACTCGTCGGCGGTATCTGGCCGGCACTGTTCGCCGCGGTGCTGTCGGGATTCACGCTCGACTACCTGTTCGTGCAGCCGCTGTTCACGATCACGATCGCCCATCCGCTGCACGCGCTCGCCCTCGGCCTCTACGTCGTCATCGCGATCCTGGTGAGCTACATCGTCGACCAGGCGGCCCGGCGTGCCCGGGTCGCCGAGCGCGCGACGGCGGAGGCGCGTCTGCTCGCCACCATCGCGGGCAGCGTGCTGCGCGGCGACAGTGCCGTCGAGGCGCTCGTCAGCCGCGCCCGTGAGGCGTTCGGGCTGCACGCGGTGCGGCTGGTCGGCGAGGGCGGCACAGTGCTGGCCGAGGATGTCGCCGACGGGCCGGCGCCCGCGAACGCCGCGTGCACGCGGCTCCCGGTCGGGGCGCGGGTGGGCGGCGCGCCGCGGGCCACGCTGGAGCTGACGGGCGACGAGCCGGATGGGGCATCCCGTCGGCTGCTCGATGTGATCGTCGCGCAGCTCGCCGCCGCGATCGACCATCTCGAACTGACCGCGGCCGCACGCGAGGCGGACGCCCTCGCCGAGACCGACCAGGTGCGCTCGGCGCTGCTGTCGGCCGTGAGCCACGACCTGCGCCGGCCTCTCGCGGCGGCGGTCGCGGCCGTCGGCGGGCTGCGGGCGGCCGATGTGCGGCTGAGCCCGACCGACCGCGCCGAGCTGCTCGAGACCGCGGACGAGAGCCTGCGCACCCTGTCGATGCTCGTGACCGACCTGCTCGATGTGAGCCGTGTGCAGGCGGGGGTGCTGGCGGTGTCGCTCGCACCGGTCGATGCCGCCGGCGCCCTGCTCGCGGCGCTCGACGAGCTCGGCTACGGCCCCGACGAGGTCGAGGTGGCGCTCGACCCCGACCTGCCGCCTCTCGTCGCCGACCCGGTGCTGCTGCAGCGGGTGCTCGTGAACCTCCTCGCCAACGCGCGCCGCTTCGCGGCACCCGGAACCCATGTGGTGGTCACGACGAGCCGGCTGGGCGAGCTCGCGCAGATCCGGGTGATCGACCGCGGCCCCGGGGTGCCGGCCGACCGCCGCGACGACATCTTCGCGCCGTTCCAGCGGCAGGGCGACACCGACAACACGACCGGCCTCGGTCTCGGGCTCGCGATCTCCCGCGGGTTCACCGAGGGCATGGGCGGCACGCTCACCCCCGAGGACACCCCGGGCGGCGGGCTCACGATGGTCGTGGAGCTGCCGGTGCAGCCGGCCGCCGAGACGACGACGCAGGGGGCGCGATGAAGGTTCTGGTGGCCGATGACGACCCGCAGCTCGTGCGGGCGCTGCGCATCACGCTGTCGGCGCACGGCTACGAGGTGATCGCCGCGCCCGACGGGGCGGCGGCGGTGACGCTCGCCGCGCAGGCGCATCCCGACATCGTGCTGCTCGATCTCGGGATGCCGCGGCTCGACGGCGTGCAGGTGATCGAGGCGCTGCGCGGCTGGACGACCGCGCCGATCATCGTGGTCTCGGGACGCACGGGCTCGGCCGACAAGGTGGAGGCGCTCGACGCCGGCGCCGACGACTACGTCACGAAGCCGTTCCAGGTCGACGAGCTGCTGGCGCGGCTGCGCGCATTGGCGCGTCGGCGACCGGATGCCGCGGGCGAGCCGGTGGTGCGCTTCGCCGACGTGACGATCGACCTCGCCGCCAAGTCGGTGACGCGGGCGGGCGCGCGCGTGCATCTGACGCCGACCGAGTGGCGGATGCTGGAGTTCCTCGCCCGCAACCCCGACGCGCTGGTCACCCGGCAGACGCTCTTGAAGGAGATCTGGGCGAGCGAGCAGATCGCCGACACCGGGTATCTGCGCCTCTACATGTCGCAGCTGCGCAAGAAGCTCGAGGCCGACCCCGCCCACCCGGTGCACCTTCTCACCGAGCAGGGCATGGGCTACCGCCTGGTGCCGGGCGACTAGCGCCCGGCACCACGCGGCGCGCCGTCAGACGGCGGCGAGCGCGTCGAGCCGCTGGTAGCTGCGCTCCATGCCCTCGGTCATGCCGGTGCCGAGGATCATGTCGCGGGTCGCGGCATCCGGGTATTCGATCAGCAGCGTGAGAAGGGTGACGCCGTCCTCTTCGTAGAGAGTCAGGTCGTTGAGGGTCGACGGCCCGGGCATGCCGGTCATGCGCTCGGTGGTCACGACGCGGCGCGGGGCGTCGACGACGAGCGTGTCGCCCTCGAACCCGAACGCCTGGCCCTCGCCGCCCTCGACGGGCGCCCACGCGTAGCGGTAGGTGTCGCCCGCGGCGAGCCCGGGTTCGGCGATCGTCATCTCCCACCCGTCGGGGCCGAGCAGCCAGGTCTTGAGCAGCTCTGGCTCGTGGTGCGCGCGCCACACCAGCTCACGGGGGCCTTCGATGAGTCGGGTGATGCGCACGTGGGTGTCGTCGAGAACCTCGACCTGGGTGCCGGCGCCGAGGGCGTAGTCTCGCAGGTCGCGCAGCACCGCGTCGAGCTGGCTGATCGCCATGGTGAAGCCTTCGCGCATGCCCATCGCGAGCGTCTGCTCGAGCGCCTCGACCGAGACGAAGTGGGAGACGCTGACCAGGCGTGCGCCGGTCGGGGTGGGCTCGACGGCGAACGTCGCCCGCATGCCGGGCATGTCGGGCACGCTGTCGCCGTTCTCGTCGGCGAAGGTGTCGAGCACCTCGAAGCGGTGCGGGGCGTCGATGACGAGGAACTCCCACCGGGCGTGCGCGAGCTCTCCGCGCGGGCCGGTCATGTGGTAGCTCGCGATGCCGCCGACCGTGAAGTCGAAGCGGGTGAACGAGGCCGGCCATCCGGGCGGGCCCCAGAAGCGCTCGAGCTGGGCGGGTTCGGTGAACGCGCGCCAGAGCCGCTCGGGGGTGGCGGCGACGTCGGCGATGAGGGTGAGGGTGAGGGCCTCGGGGTCGACGGTGACGGAGGTGACGGGCATGGCGAGCTCCTCTTTTCGGGGCGGATGCCGCGGCGCGGCGTCCTTCGGGGGGATCAGGCGGGGGTGTCGTATTCGGCGAGCAGAGCGTCGAGCCGGTCGATGCGCGAGCGCCAGACGCGCTCGTACTCGGCCAGCAGGCGCCGTGCCCGCGCGATGGTGTCGGGATCGGCGCGCACGAGTCGCTCCCTCCCTTCCGCACGTTTGACGACGAGGTGGGCGGCCTCGAGCACGGCGACATGCTTCTGCACGGCGGCGAAGCTCATGTCGTAGGCCGCGGCGAGCGCCGAGACGGTCTGCTCACCCGTGAGGGTGCGCTGCAGGATGTCGCGGCGCGTGGCGTCGGCGAGGGCCCGGAAGATGCGGTCCACGTCGGCGTCGGCGAGTTCAGTAAATACAACCATTTGGTTGTAGGTTACGACGCGCGCCGAACAGCGTCAAGCCCCGATCACGCCCGCGCGCGATCGGCGGCGCGCTCCACACCGAGGAAGATCGCCACGAAGCCGAGGAGCAGCGGCACGCCGAGCCACACGACTCCCGAGACGACGCCGACCACGGTCATCCACGCCTCGGTCAGCGGCGCGGGCATCACCCACACCACCGCCTGCATCACGGCGAACGCCACGGCGCCCCCGAGCGGAACCCAGCGCCACGGGCGCGGGACGACATCGACCCGGGCGATCTCGACCGCGGCGACGATCGCGGCACCCAGCATGAGCACCAGCAGCGCGAGACTGTAGAGCGCGATCTCCGCGCCGCCGGCCACGGTCAGTGCCTCGTTCGCCGGAGTCGGGTCGATGTACCCCTGCACGAGCACCAGCGCGCTGAGTGCGAGCAGGGCGACCGTGCCGAGCGGGCGCCGGCCGGTGACGCTCGCCGCCCGGGTGAAGCCCACCGCGAAGAGCGCGTACGCCGCCGCGGTGAGCGCGGGCGCGATCGGCGGGGTGCCACCACGCGGAATCGCCGTCTGCGAGGTCCAGAGCGCACCGATCACCAGCAGCGCCCCGGCAACGACCCACGATCGAGCGGTCATCGTCGACTCCCTCATAGCAACATCACAGCACGTGGTCCGATGGCGCACAACGGATGCCGCGGCATCCGTTCACGACGGCGGTAGCACCCGACGCGCCCCCAAGAACCATCGCGTCGGGTACTCCGCCCCACCCCCGGGCTACCGCCCGGGGGCTGTGAGTCCGAGCGCGACGCAGAACGACGCATCGTCCTTGCCGGCCGCGTTCGGAAGTACGGCGATCCGTCGGTCCGACAGCACGCAGGCCGTCGGGTTGGGCACGTACGGCCCCGCCGGCGCGTCCTCGCCCGTGCGCACGGCCGTATAGCTCGCCTCGCACACGGCGAGAGCGGTCGCGACACGGTCGGCCATCGACAGTTCGGTGTTCTTGTCACGGTCGGTCTCGACCGACGTGGACGTGCTGTGGTTCGACGTCAGATCGGTGCTCGTGTAGCAGTCGAACGTCACGTTGCGGTCGTCGACCGAGGCGAACAGGGCCGCGACGCCCGCCGTCGAGGCGGCGAGCACGAGGGCCGTCGCACCCGCGACCCACCAGAATCGGCGGCGGCGACGCGTGCGACGCACGGCGATGGTCGTGAGCACCTCGCGACGCATGCGCGCGATCTGCTCGTCGGTCGGGGGAAGCTGAAGAGTCATGATGTCGACCCCTCCTCTTCGCCGGGCGTGAGCGCCGCCCGCAGGCGCGCACGGATACGGGACAGCCGATTGCGGATGACGCCGTGGGACACGTCGAAGGCCTCGGCGGCCTGCGCGTAGCTGAACCCGTATTCGATGCACAGGTCGAACAGGCACTGGTCGTCGAACGAGAGGGCCGAGATCGCGGAGGCGATGGCGTCGGAGAGCAGGCGCCGCTCGATCTCTTCGGCGGGTCCGAGGGCGCGGGTGGCCACGGTGTCGTCGAGATCGGTCGATCGCTGCTGGTCCCGCACGCGCTTGCGGATGTGCGAGCGGGAGACGTTGCGGCACGTGACGAGCAGCCACGGCAGCGTGGAGCCGCCGACCAGGTGGATCGCCTGGGCCTTCTCGAACGCGACCACGAAGACGTCCTGGGTGACGTCCTCCGCGGCGTGGGGGTCGAGGCCGAGGCTCGCGGCGAACCGGTAGACGGTGGCGACATGACGGTCGTACAGCGCGCCGAACGCGCGGGAGTCGCCCGTGGAGACGGCCGCGAGCAGCGCGCGGTCGTCGGAGACATCGGTCTCCGTCGCGCTCAGCTCAGCCGTCATACCTGGTAATGCCCGTCGCCTCGGATTCGTCTCAGATTCTTCTGGACTTTTTTTCGCGGCTCCCGCACGACGGCCTCCGCACCAGGATGCCCGCTGCGCGCGGGTTTGACCCGGCAGGCGCCCGTGCGCCACGATCGGCTCGGGGAGCCCTCGCAAGGGCCGATCATCAGGGGGAGATGATGGGGGAACGTTTCGCGCGGCGTCATGTCGCAGAGCTGGTGGGTGTGCTGATCGGTGCCGCGCTCGTAGTCAGTTCGGCGACGCCGGCCCGGGCGGATGCCGGGGGCGGCGAGAACTGCGGCGTCTTCCTCGAGTCCGGGCTCACGATCTGCGCCCCCGCGGGCGATGACCTCCACGCCGCAGTGACCGCGCAGACCGGCTACACGATCGTCGACGGCGACGAGACCGACGCGGGTCGTGCGACGACGGTCAGCTACCTGCTCGCGCGGCTCTACGACAACGCCGACTACGGCGGCGCGTACTACGAGGTGTGGGGATCATCTGGCTGCTCGTCGGCGGTCGGCGTGCGCGGCGTCGCCGACATCGGCGTCGGCTGGTACGGCAGGGTGAGCTCGTTCCAGGGCTTCTCGAGCTGCCGGGTCAAGGTGTGGCAGAACACGTCGTTCACCGGGTCGAGCGTCGGTTTCGCGTCATCGAGCAGCTACGTCGGCGCGGTCATGAACGACCAGACGCGTTCGGTGCAGGTCGTCTACTGAGCGGATGCCGCGGCATCCCGTTCGTCTGTCGGCACCCTGTCGCCGCTGTTCGCACCGCCGCGCCCGCAGCACCGTCATGAGCAGCCTCACCGCGGACGGATTTCGCCGAGCCCGACGGCGCCCGGACACGGCAGCGCGCCGACATCGCCGACACCGAGGTCGGCGGGCAGCACCACGGTGCAGGCACCCAGCCGCCACCGGCGCTCCGCGGCGTGCGAGATGCGCCCGAGCAGTCGGGCCTCGGCCCAGCACGGCGCGAGCTCGTCGAGACGGGCGTCGAGGCGCAGCATCCCGTCGTCGCAACCGGTGACCGCCGCCACGAGCACGCTCGTCGACGCTGTCGCCGAGGGGACGCCGCCCGACAGCGGCACGATCGCGGGCGCCGTCGTCACGCACGGGGTGCCGCACAGCTCCGCGTAGCGCAGCACCGAGACGCCGGCGATCACGACGTCGCGCGTGGTCGCGTGGGTGCGGGCGGGCCAGGCGTCGCCCGCGAGGGGCGCCGGCAGAGAGTCGCGCAGGGTGGGCAACAGGGAGGTGAGTGTCATGACTCCGGTCTAGGGGCGACGGGATGCCGCATCCCCCGCCCCTCACGGATCCCATGCGCCCGCGCGCCCGATCCTCACGCGCGTCCGGCACGGGTGCGCCGGCGCGCGCCCCGGCTAGACTTGCCGCATCCCCGGCAGCCCTCGATTCTTGGAGACCAGCCGCGTGAGCACCCCCGCCGCTCCCCTCGGCAAGATCGCCGACACCGTCGCCGACGCCGAAGCCACCCCCGAGAAGGAGCAGCCGTACGCGGCGCTCGGTCTCAAGCCCGACGAGTATGCGCAGATCCGCGAGATCCTCGGCCGCCGTCCCACCAGCGGCGAGCTGGCGATGTACTCGGTCATGTGGAGCGAGCACTGCTCCTACAAGTCGAGCAAGATCTACCTGCGCCAGTTCGGCCAGAAGGTCAGCGACGAGATGCGCGAGCGCCTCATGGTCGGCATGGGCCAGAACGCGGGCGTCGTCGACATCGGCGAGGGCTGGGCGGTGACCTTCAAGGTCGAGTCGCACAACCACCCGAGCTACATCGAGCCGTTCCAGGGCGCCGCGACCGGCGTCGGCGGCATCGTGCGCGACATCATCTCGATGGGCGCGCGCCCGGTGGCCGTCATGGACCAGCTGCGCTTCGGTGCGATCGATCACCCCGACACTGCCCGCGTCGTGCACGGCGTCGTCAGCGGCATCTCCTTCTACGGCAACTGCCTGGGCCTGCCGAACATCGGCGGTGAGACCGTGTTCGACGCGGTCTACCAGGGCAACCCGCTCGTCAACGCGCTCGCCGTGGGCGTGCTGCGCCACGACGACCTGAAGCTCGCGAACGCGGTCGGCCCCGGCAACAAGGTCGTGCTGTTCGGCGCCCGCACCGGCGGCGATGGCATCGGCGGGGCATCCATCCTCGCGTCCGACACGTTCGCCGACGGCGGCCCCACCAAGCGCCCGGCCGTGCAGGTCGGCGACCCGTTCGCCGAGAAGGTGCTCATCGAGTGCTGCCTCGAGCTCTACCGCGACGAGCTGGTCGAGGCGATCCAGGACCTCGGCGCCGCCGGCATCTCGTGCGCCACGAGCGAGCTCGCCGCGAACGGCGGCTCGGGCATGCGCGTCGACCTCGAGAAGGTGCTGCTGCGCGACCCCTCGCTCACGCCCGAGGAGATCCTCATGAGCGAGAGCCAGGAGCGCATGATGGCGATCGTGCGCCCCGAGAAGCTCGACGAGTTCCTGGCTGTGACCGGCAAGTGGGACGTCGAGACGAGCGTGCTGGGCGAGGTCACCGGCGACGGTCGTCTCGAGATCTTCTGGCACGGCGAGAAGATCGTCGACGTCGACCCCTCGACGGTCGCGGTCGACGGTCCGGTCTACGAGCGTCCGGTGGCCTACCCGACGTGGATCGACGCCCTGCAGGACGATTCCGCCGCCGCCCTCGAGCGCAGCGCCGACGCCGACACCCTGCGTGCGCAGTTCACCGCGCTGGTCTCGAGCCCGAACCTCGCGGATGCCTCGTGGGTCACGAACCAGTACGACTACTACGTGCTCGGCAACACGGCCCTCTCGTTCCCCGATGACGCGGGCATGGTTCGCGTCGACGAGCAGTCGGGTCTCGGGTTCGCGATCGCGACCGACTGCAACGGCCGCTTCTGCCAGCTCGACCCCTACGAGGGCGCGAAGCTCGCCCTCGCCGAGGCCTACCGCAACGTCGCCGTCACCGGCGCCGTGCCCACGGCTGTCACCGACTGCCTCAACTTCGGCAGCCCCGAGAACCCCGAGGTCATGTGGCAGTTCTCACGGGCCGTCGAGGGCCTGTCGGACGGCTGCCTCGAGCTCGGCATCCCCGTCACCGGCGGCAACGTGAGCTTCTACAACCAGACCGGCGACACCCCGATCCACCCGACCCCCGTCGTCGGCGTGCTCGGCATCATCGACGACGTCGCGGCGCGCATCCCGTCGGGCTGGCAGGACGCCGGCGAGAACATCTACCTGCTGGGGGTCACCTCCACCGAGCTCAGCGGCTCGCAGTGGGCGCAGACGGTGCACGGACACCTCGGCGGCCGCCCGCCGAAGGTGGACCTCGCGGCCGAGAAGCGCCTCGCCGAGCTTCTGCGCGCAGCGGGCGACCAGGGTCTCGTCTCCAGCGCCCACGACCTGTCCGAGGGCGGGCTCGCGCAGAGCCTCACCGACGGCGTGCTGCGCTTCGGCGTCGGCGCGCGGGTGTGGCTGACGGAGATCATCGAGCGCGACGGGGTGGATGCGGCATCCGCCCTGTTCTCGGAGTCGACCGGCCGCGTGCTCGTGACCGTGCCCCGCGAGGAGGACGTCAAGTTCCGCGGGCTCTGCGAGGGGCGCGGCTACCCGGTGCTGCGCATCGGCGTGACCGACGCCCCCGCCGACGGCTCGGCCAGCGCCCTCGAGGTGCAGGGCCTGTTCACCCTGCCGGTGCCCGAGCTGCGGGCACTGTCGACCGGCACGCTGCCGGCCGCGTTCGGCGCGATCGTGACGGAGCCGGAGGTCGTGCGATGAGCGATTCACCCGATGACCTGGGCGAGCGCCCCTACACGACCCGCACGCGCATCGTCGCGTGGGTCGTGATCATCGCGCTCGTGCTCGTCGGCGGCGGCGCGACCGTCGTTTCGCTGCTGATCCACTGACCCGCGGGCCGCGCGCGGGCGCGGTTACGATGAGGGCGTGGACCAGTTCTGGGGTTTCGCCGCGCACTACTGGTGGTTGGCGTTCCCGTTGTTCGGGGTGGTCGCGGCGGCCGGCCGCGGCTGGGAGCGCAATGCCCGGCGGCGCCACGAACGACGCCTCGAGGTGCTGCGCACGAAGGGCGAGATCCGGGCGGCGCAGATCGCCGCCCGGAAGGATCCGAAGGCCGTCGGCTCGGCGCGTCCCGCGCAGAAGGATGCCGCGCTCTCCCCGCTCGCCCAGCTGTTCGCCGATCACGACGATGTGCGCCGGCGGTGGCTCGACTACGAGCTGGATGTCTCGAAGGCGATCGCGTACCCCGCGATGAGCGACGGTCGTCAGCCGCTCACGGCCGCGTTCCTGCGCGCCGGGAAGAAGGCCGACCGGCTGCGGCCCGCCGAAGGTCGCAAGGTGTCCGCGGACGAGCTGCGCGAGTACCGCGAGGCCGTCACCGACTACGAGGTCGCGTTCGATCTCGCCGAGCGCGATGCACGACGCCTGCGCGACTCCGGGTTCACCGAGGCAGAGCGCAAGCGCCTGCACACGGCGCAGCAGCTGTTGACGGTCGCCGTCGACGAGGCGGCGACGCCCGCCGAGCGCCAGCTCGCCTACCAGCGGGTGCGCGAGGAGCTCGACGGGCTCATCTCGCTCTCCGACGAGGCGCTCGACGTGCTCGAGAAGAAGGTCGCCCTCGAGATCACCGCGCCGAAGGCGACTCCGACGGCGCACGAGGCGACCTCCGGTCCCGACCGCGCGTGAGGCAGGTTGCGGCGGGTGACAGCGCGGGTTGTGGGCGCGGGCGGGCGATTCCGAGAATGAGCGCGTGAGCTCCCTGCCCCCGACCTCCTCCCCCGCCGCGGCGGCTCCGACGCCGCGGCTGTCCGCGCGTGACGTGCAGGTGCTCGACAACCCGGCATGGTTCTCCCTGGCCGGCCCGCACGCGCGATTCGCCCTCGGCGACGATCTCGCGCGACGCTATCCCGGCGACGTCGCGCCATTCGTCGCGGTGCGCGACTGGAACGACCCCGGGGTGTGGGATCGACTGCACCGCCTGGTCGGGCCGTCGGCCGAGATCGGCCTCAACGGCGCCCCCGACGCACTGCCGGACGGCTGGGAGGTGCTCGGCGGAGGGTCGGGCGTGCAGCTGGTCGAGACCGACGTCCTCTCGCCCCGCCCGGAGCCCGAAGCGGTGCTGCTCGGTGCCGACGACGTGCCCGAGATGCTCGCGATCGTCGAACGCAACCAGCCGGGACCCTTCCTCCCCCGCACCCACGAGCTCGGACGCTACATCGGCATCCGCCGCGACGGACGCCTCATCGCCATGGCCGGTGAGCGGCTGCACCCGTCCGGCTGGACCGAGATCAGCGCGGTGTCGGTCGATGCCGACCATCGTCGCCAGGGGCTCGCGTCACGGCTCGTGCTCGACGTCGCGTTCCACATCCAGCAGCGCGGCGACCGCGCGCTGCTGCACGCGGCGGCGACCAACGTGGGCGCGATCGCCGCCTACGAGAGGCTCGGCTTCGTCCTGCGCCGGCACACCACGTTCGCCGCAGTGCGCACACCGGCGGTCGACCCGTCCTGATCGCTCGCTCGACGTCGCCGTAGCAGTCGGGGGCCGCAGATCGAACCCCACGCCGGCACCCGGTTTCCGCCATACTGAAACCGGGTGCCGGGGGGCACCTGTTGATGCCGGTGCCCGCCGGCGAAAGGGGTAAGAATCATGGACTTCCTGTCGAACTTCGGGAGCCTCCTGTGGTGGTTCCTGTCGATCTTCGTGTTCGTCGCCTACCTGATGGCGCTGTTCTCGATCATCGGTGACCTGTTCCGCGACCACACGCTCAACGGCTGGTGGAAGGCGCTGTGGATCCTCTTCCTGATCTTCGTGCCGTTCCTGACCGCCCTCGTCTACCTGATCGCGCGCGGTCAGGGCATGGCCGAGCGCAGCCGCGCCCAGGCCACGAAGGCGCAGGAGGCGGCCGACGACTACATCCGCTCCGTGTCGGGAACGAGCGCGGCCGATGAGATCGCGAAGGCGAAGGCGCTGCTCGACGCCGGAACGATCACGGCAGCCGAGTACGAGTCGCTCAAGGCGCGCGCGCTCGCGGGCTGACCGATGACCGACGAACGACCGTCCCCGTCGCGCGCCCGCGCCTGGGGGCGGTCGTTCGCGTCGGGGCTGGTGCTCACGATCGCGCTCGTGCTCGCGCCGCTGTCGATCATCACGGGCTGGGCCCGGGTGCAGCTCGTCGACACCGACGCGTTCGTCGCCGCCTACGCCCCGCTCGCGCACGACCCCGCCGTGCAGCAGAGCGTCACCGACGCGACGATGACGGTCATCGCCCAGCACGTGGACTACACGGCGATCGCCGGCCAGGTCATCGACGGCATCACCTCGCTCGGCACCGGCCCTCTCGCAACCCAGGCGCTCGACGCCCTCAAGGGACCCGCCGCGCAGGGCCTCGAGTCGGTCGTGCGCACGAACGTCGCGAGATTCGTGGCATCCGACCCGTTCGCGACCGTCTTCTCGACCGCGTTGCGCACCACCCACGCCCAGCTGGTGAAGACGATGCAGGGCGACCCGAACGCGCTCGTCTCGGTCGCCTCCGACGGCACCATCGGGCTCGAGCTCGGCCCCGTCGTCGCCGCGGTCCGCCAGCACCTCATCGACTCGCAGGTGCCGTTCGCCGCGCAGATCCCGGCGGTGCAGCGCACCATCCCGATCGCCCAGGCCGATGCACTGCCGACCGCGCAGACCGGCTACGCGGTCGCGGTCGCCGTCGGCGCGTGGCTGCCGTTCGCCGCCGCGGTGCTCCTGGTCGCGGGCATCCTGCTGGCCCGCCGCCGCCACCGGGCGGCCGTCGTCGCCGGCCTCGCCCTCGCGCTCGGCACGCTGATCCTCATCATCGGGCGCGCGGTCGCGGCATCCATCGTCAGCGCCGCACTGGCTCCGCAGGGCATTTCGGATGCCGCCTCCGCGGCCCTGTTCTCGGTCGTCACCGACGGCATGGTCTCGGTCGCGGCATGGACGTGCGCGGGCGGCGTGCTCGGTGCGGTGGCGGTGTGGATCGCAGGCCCCTGGCGCCCGGCACGCGCGATCCGGGCGAAGGTGCGCACCTGGACCACGAGGACGTCCACGGCCTGAGCTGTGGATTCTCCCGGCACCGTCTCGGCGTCGCCGATTAGCGTCGAGAGGTGATCCTCCCCGACGGCGCCCGCCGCACGCTCATCGTCCTGTCGATCGCGACCTGTGCCGTCGGCGTCATGGTGATGATCGCCGCCGGCCGACTCGACCTGCTCGCCGACGACAGCGCGAGAGTGCACCGTATCGGGATGTGGATCGCGATCTCCGGCGTGGCGATCGGCCTGGTGGCCGCGGCATCCGATCTGGTGCGACGCCGACGTCGCGACTGACAGGGGCGATGGCGCGCCGTCAGGACTCGACGTGCTCGCCCTCGACGGCTTCCTCCGTCGTCGAGGCCTCCTCGGTCGCCGACTCCGTCTCGGCCGCGAACTCCGGCTCCTCGGAGATCACACCGGTCTCGGGGCGGATGAGCTCGCGCACCTCGGCCATGAAGCTGGTGAGCTGCTGCTGCTGCCAGCGCAGCTGCCGCGTGCGGTCCTCGGCGTCGCGCAGCACCGTCGTGGTGTGTCCGATCACGCTGTCGACGATCTTCTGCGCCTTGAGCTTCGCCTTGTCGACGGTCTCGCGGGCGCGGAGCTGGCTGTCCGCCTCGATCTGCGACGCCTGGGCGCGCATGAGCTTCTCGTAGTCATCGGCCTTCGCCGAGATGCGCTGCGCGTGGTCGAGCGACGCGGCGACCTGCTCGTTGGCGTCGGAGGTGATGCGCTCAGCGTGGGCGACCGCCTGGTTGTGCAGCACGAGGAACTCCTGCTGGGCGTCGTCCTGACGGCGGGTGAGCGCCTCCTCGAACTCGAGCACGCGGGCGTTCATCTCGCGCACGTCGCGCTCGGCGTCGGCGCGCTGCTCGGTGGTCTCGCGGGTGACCATCGAGCGCAGCGCCGCAGCGCCCTTCTCGGCCTCGGTGCGGATGGCCGCGGCCTCCTGCTCGGCCTGCGTCACCTTCTCCGCGGCGTGCGCGGCCTCGCGCTCGATGCGGGCCTCGTGCGCGGTGTACTCGGTGTCGATCTTCAGGCGCACCTGGTCGGCGTCGTGCTGCGCCTGGGCGAGGATGCGGGCGGTGTCGGAGTCGAGCGTCGCACGACGCTCGGTGATCTCCTCACGGGCGGCGGCGAGCAGGCGCTCGGCCTGCTGCGCGGCGTTCTGGATGAGCAGGTTCGCCTGCTCCTCCGCGACGTGCAGCACCGCCTCGAACTGCTGCCGGCTCTGCGGCTCGTCGCCGTCGCGCTCGAGACCGCCCTCGGCGAACTCGGTGGTCAGCGCGGTCACCCGCGCCTCGGCATCGGCGGCGCGCGCCTCCGCAGCGGCGAGGTCGGCCTTGAGCTTCGCGGTGGCCTTCTCACGGTCGGCGTCGGCCTTGGCGCTCGCACCCTTCGCCTTCTCGGCCTCCGCCTTCGCCTTCTCGGCCTCCGCCTTCGCCTTGTCGGCCTCTACGCGCTCCTCCGCGCGTGCCGCCTCGACGTCGGCGTCACGGCGCTCGGCGGCGGCGGCGAGATCAGCCGTCGCGCGCTGCAGCTTGCCCTGCAGGTCGGCGAGCGCGGTGTCGACCTCTTGTCGGTCGTATCCGCGGAACCCGACGGTGAAATAGGTGTGTTCGCCGCCGCTCTGGATGAGCTGGTCGAAGGATCCGTTGCTGCCCTGCTGCGCGGGGGTGTCGCTCATGATGCGGCGCCTTACTCGTCGAGGTCGGTCATGCGCTCCGCCGGCGAAGCGCTCCTGAGCGCGCGCGTGCGGAGCGCGACGTGCAGGATTCGCGTCCATCGTAGGGGGCGAGCCCGGGGGGATTCATCCCCCAGGCGATGGATCTTCCGAGAGGAACGCTCAGCGCGCGTCGGCGGCGGCGGTGTGGTGGCGGATGACCTCGGCCACCACGAAGTTGAACCACTTCTCGGCGAAGGCGGGGTCGAGGTCGGCGTCGGCGGCGAGCGCGCGCAGTCGGGCGATCTGCTGCTCCTCACGTGCCGGGTCGGAGGCAGGCATGCCGTGCTCGGCCTTGAGATGGCCGACCTGAGTGGTGCTGCGGAACCGCTCGGCGAGCAGATAGATGAGGGCGGCGTCGATGTTGTCGATGCTGGCGCGCAGGCGGCTGAGCGCGACGCGCGGGTCGGTGGTGTCGGACAAGATGGCCTCCTCGCGCTCGACCCTAGCGCCTCCGCCTCGGCGCGATCCGCGCGGGGTGCGCCGCAGCCCTAGAGTGTGAGCCATGAGCGACGCTCCCGCAGAGGTGTCCGCCGAGGCATCCTCGTCCGCCACGACCGCATCGACGGATGCCGCGGCCTCCCGAAGGCCGAAGACGACCGCCGGGCGCGCCATGGCCGCGATCGGCAATCCGTTCGCGTTCGGCTTCTTCCTCACCCTCGGCGGTCTGGTCGCACTCGTCCTCGGGCTCGCGATCTCGAACCTGTCGACGGTGCTCATCTACATCGTGTTCGCCCTGTTCGCCGCCCTCGGGCTCGACCCGGTGGTGCGCGCGCTCGAGCGTCGGGGACTGGCCCGGGTGTGGGGCATCGTCATCGTCTTCGCCGGCTTCGCCGTCGTGCTCGCCGGCGTGCTGCTGCTGATCATCCCGACCGTGGTGACGCAGATCGCCGGCTTCGTCGCCAACGTGCCGAGCCTCATCCGCGACTTCCAGGCGTCGGACCTCTACGCCTGGCTGCAGGGGAACTTCGGCAGCAATGTCGGCGAGATCGTCAGCCAGGTGCAGGGGTTCCTGACGAACCCGGCGAACCTCACCGCGATCGGCGGCGGCGTGCTGCAGGTGACGGTGTCGGTCATCTCGACCATCTCGGGCATCATCATCGTGCTCGTGCTGACGCTCTACTTCATCGCCAGCCTGGATGTCATCAAGCAGGCCTTCTACCGCCTCGTTCCCGCCCACGGCCGGGAGAGCGTCGCCGACCTGACCGATCAGATCACGCAGTCGATCGGCGGGTACCTCATGGGGATGGTCATCCTCGCGTTCTTCAACTCGCTGTTCGCGGGGCTGCTCTACTTTTTCCTCGGGCTCCCCTTCCCGCTGCTGATGGCGGTGATCGCGTTCTGCATCACCCTCATCCCGTTGGTCGGAACGGTGGCGTTCTGGGTGATCGGCTCGTCGCTCGCGCTGTTCGCGAGCCCGGTGGGCGCGCTCGTGTTCGCGGCCCTCTACCTCATCTACATGCAGGTCGAGGCGTACGTGCTGACGCCGCGCATCATGAACCGCGCGATCTCGATCCCCGGATCGCTCGTCGTCATCGGCGCCCTCGTCGGCGGCACATTGCTGGGTCTTCTCGGCGCGCTGGTGGCGATCCCGGTGACCGCATCGATCCTGCTGATCATCAAGAAGGTCATCATCCCGAGACAGGACGCGAAGGTCTGACCGGGCACGGGGATCCCCCGGCGCCCACGAGCGCGGTCGGACTCAGCGTGCCGGGTCGGCCGCGCAGGCGGGATCGCCCGCGGCGGTGACGGCCATCCGACGGTCGGGATCGACCCGGCCGAGAATCGCGAGTACGAGGCGCGAGAGGTCGTCGACGTCCGCGTCGTCCAGGTCGGCGAGGACGAACGAGCGCACCGCCTCCTCGTAGCGCGGTCGCGCATCCGCGAAGCGCTGCTCGCCCGCGCTCGTGAGCACCGCGTTGGTCGCCCGGCCGTCCTCGGCGCAGGGCGCCCGATCGACGAGGCCCTTGCGTTCGAGACCGGTCACGACGCGGGACAGTCGCGGCAGGGTGGCGTTCGTGCGCGACGCGAGCGCGGTCAGTCGTAACCGGCGGGCGGGCGCCTCGTGGAGGGCCTCGAGCAGCGTGTACTCGAACGAGGTGAGATCGCTCGCGGCCATCTGCTGGTCGAGCGTGCGCGGCAGCAGCTCGAGCAGTGCGTGCAGGCGCGCCACCGAGACGCGCTCCTCATATCGCAGTCCCTCGGCCGGCATGCGGCCATTCTAGCAGTTGGTTGCAATTACAAGTAAGTGGGCGTACGGTGACACTTGTATCTACAAGCAATGCCCCGTCGTCGCGGGGCACGAGGGAAGGAACCCCATGGCCCACGTCACGATCTTCGGCACCGGCAACATGGCGAACGCGATCGGCGGAGTCTTCGCCGAGGGCGGCAGCAGCGTAACCTACATCTCCGCCGAGGAGTCGGGCACCGCCCCGATCGTCGGCGACATCGTCGTGCTCGCCGTGCCTTACCCGGCCGTCGCGGGCATCCTCTCGGCGTACGGCGAGCAGCTCGCGGGCAAGACCGTCGTCGACATCACCAACCCGCTCAACTTCGAGACCTTCGACTCGCTCGTCGTGCCGGCCGGGTCCTCCGCTGCCGCTGAGATCCAGGCCGCGCTTCCGCAGAGCTCGGTGGTGAAGGCGTTCAACACCACCTTCGCCGCAACGCTCGTCGCGAAGACGGTCGGTGGAGCGCCCACCACCGTGCAGGTCGCCGGCGACTCCGCCGAGGCCAAGAGCGCGCTCATCGCGGCCATCGCCGCCGGGGGCGTGCAGGCGATCGACGCCGGCGCACTCTCCCGTGCACACGAGCTGGAGGCCCTCGGCTTCCTCCAGTTGACCCTCGCCGTCCGCGAGGTCATCTCGTGGACCGGCGGCTTCGCGGTCGTCCGCTGACCCGTCCGGG
>NZ_MEGA01000002.1:0-56181 GCF_001725695.1 Microbacterium sp. SCN 71-21 | reverse complement strand
CCCGCTCGACCTCGCTCCGCTCGAAAGGCTCCCCCCATGCTGATCCGTGAGACCGCGGCATCCGACCCTCTCGCCACCAGCGCTCCCGTCGTCGCCCTGCTGCTGCACGGCTACGGAGCGAGCGAGCGCGACCTCGCCGGCATCGGCGACCGCCTCACCGCGGGACTCCCGTGGGTGTCCCTGCGCGCCCCGCTGGCCCTACCCCAGGGCGGAGCCGCGTGGTTCCCTGTCACGGTGCCCGGCTCCCCCGACCCGCAGCCCGTCGTCGAGGCGACCGAGGCGATCTGGACCTGGGTCCAGGAGAACCTGCTGCCCGATGCCCGGATCGTGCCGATCGGCTTCTCGCAGGGCGGACTCATGGCGAGCCAGCTGCTGCGCACCCGCCCCGAACGGGTCGCCGCCACCGCGGTGCTGGGGGGTTTCGTGCTCGGCGCCGCACAGCCGGCGGACCCGCTGCTTCGCCGCATGAAGCCGGAGGCGTTCTGGGCGCGGGGTGACGCCGACCGCGTCATCGCGACCCCGGCCGTCGAACGCACCGAGGCCTGGCTCCCCTCGCACACGACCCTCACCGCTCGGGTCTATCCCGGGCTCGGCCACGCGATCGATCAGCGGGTGCTCGATGATCTCGCCGTGTTCCTCGCGGCCGCCGTGCCGCTCGGAGCGTCGACGATCTGACACCGCTCATGCGCACGCTGCCCCGCCGGTGGGCGCCTGCCGTGGCGCTCAGCGCGCGACGAGGATGCGTGTGGGGTTCGGCGCCTCGGTGCGGTGCCGCACGCGTCCCGGTATGCCCGTGCGCAGGTCGAGTGCGAGCGACGCGATGCTGCCGCTGCGCTCGCCTGCGACAAGCAGGGTGTCGCGCTGCACGGTGTGGTCGCGCGGCCAGCTCACCCCCGACTCCACGAGGGCGAGCGGGGTGAGATCGGTGCCGGTGCCGGCCACGCGCACGGTGGCGATCGTGTCGCTGCCCCGCAACCCCAGGTAGACCCGCTCGGCATCACGAGAGAGCACGATGCCCGCCGCGAGGTCGCCGGCGGGCGCACCCAGCGACAGACCCGCCACGATGCGCCACGCACCCGACGCATCCGGCGCGAGCGCGAAGAGCTCGGCGCTCAGCTCGGTGACGACGTACAGGTGACCGCTCGGGTGCCAGACCGCGTGCCGCGGCCCGCTGCCCCGCGGGAGCACGACCTCTCCGACCGGACGCAGCCGCGACCCCGACGGTCGCCAGAACCGCACCAGGTCGAAGCCCATGTCGGTGGTGGCGACGAGTCCGCGCGGCAGGAAGGTCGCATGGTGGGCGCGCGAGACGCGCACTTCGGGGTCGACCTCGACGACGACGGCGGGTTCGACGGATGCCTCGGGCTCGGCGTAGTCGGGAACGAGATGCGCGAACTCCGCCCCCGCCGCCTCACGCAGGGCGCGCGCCGCAGCGGCGAGATCGATCGCGTCCACCGCGGGGCGCGCGGGTGCCTGGCCCACCGAATCCCCCGCGACCGCGAACGGGTCGCCGGACGAGAACGGATCCCCGGCTGACGCCCCGATCTCCGGCGTATGCGGGCGGCCCGCGGCATCCAGCCCCATCGCCACGACACGACCGTCCCCCCAGCAGCTCGCGATGAGCCGCGTGCCGTCGGGGTCGACGGCGACGTGGCAGACCAGGTCGCCGGCGGGAACCGGATCGCCGAGGCGGGCGAAGCCGCGCTCGCTCGTGCGACGGAAGGCCTGCACGGCCCCCTGTCCCTCGAGTGCCGCGTAGACGACGTCGAGCCTCGGGTGGGCGCTGAGCCACGACGGCGAGGATGCCGCCGCCGCCGTGCCGGCGAAGGCCAACGGCCCGCCCGCGAGGTGGTCGATCACCTCACCGGCGCGCAGCTCGCCGATGCCGGCGGCCTCGCCGCCCATGTCGGCACCGTACCCGCCGAGCCAGAACCGCATGGCGCGGGTCAGTCGACGAGATCGTGGCGCACGATGACGGCGTCGCGCGCGGGGCCGACACCGATCACCGAGATGCGGGTGCCGCTCATCTGCTCGAGCGCGAGCACGTAGTCCTGCGCCTCGAGGGGAAGCTCGTCGAAGGTGCGGGCACCCGAGATGTCCTCGCTCCAGCCCGGGAAGTACTCCAGGATCGGGGTCGCGTGGTGGAAGTCGCTCTGGTTCACCGGCACCTCGTCGAACCTCTCACCGTCGACGTCGTAGGCCACGCACACCGGGATCTCGTCGAGGCCGGTGAGGATGTCGAGCTTGGTGAGCACGAGGTCGGTGATGCCGTTGATGCGCGTCGCGTATCGGGTGATGGGCGCGTCGTACCAGCCCACCCGACGCGGACGGCCGGTGGTCGTGCCGAACTCGAAGCCGCGCGATCGCAGCCATTCGCCCTGTTCGTCGAACAGCTCGGTCGGGAAGGGACCGGAGCCGACCCGCGTCGTGTAGGCCTTCACGATGCCGACGATGCGGTCGAGGCGGTTCGGGCCGACACCGGAGCCGGTCGCGGCGCCGCCGGCCGTCGCCGACGAGCTCGTGACGAACGGGTACGTGCCGTGGTCGACGTCGAGCATCGTGGCCTGTCCGCCCTCGAACACCACGACATCGCCCGCGTCGAGCGCCTCGCTGAGCAGCAGGGCGGTGTCGGCGACCATCGGGCGCAGGCGCTCGGCGTAGGAGAGCAGGTCGTCGACGATCTCGTCGACGGCGATCGCGCGACGGTTGAAGACCTTCACCAGCAGGTGGTTCTTCTGGTCGAGGGCGCCCTCGACCTTCTGACGCAGGATGTTCTCGTCGAAGAGGTCCTGCACGCGGATGCCGACACGATTGATCTTGTCGGCGTAGGCGGGGCCGATGCCGCGCCCGGTCGTGCCGATCTGGCGCTTGCCGAGGAAGCGCTCGGTCACCTTGTCGAGGGTGCGGTGGTACTGCGTGATGATGTGGGCGTTCGCGCTGATGCGCAGGCGCGACGTGTCGAGACCGCGGGCGGCGAGCGCCTCGAGCTCGTAGAACAGCACCTCGAGGTCGACGACGACGCCGTTGCCGATGACGGGGTTGACGCCGGGCGACAGGATGCCGGAGGGAAGGAGGTGCAGCGCGTACTTCTCGTCGCCGATCACGACGGTGTGGCCGGCGTTGTTGCCTCCGTTGAACTTGACGACCCAGTCGGTGCGGTCGCCGAGCAGGTCGGTGGCCTTGCCCTTCCCCTCGTCACCCCACTGCACGCCGACGATGACAATTCCGGGCATGGTGGCTCCTCACCTAGCAGAGGGGGTTACACCCCATCCTATCGAGAGGCCCGCTCGGGAGCGGGATGGCGCGGACGCCGGCGTGCGGCATCCCCCTACAGTGAGCAGATGACGACGCTGCAGACCCCCGGCTGGGCACGCACCTGGACGCTCGTGCGCGCCGCGGGAGCGCTCATCATCCTCACGGCGATCATCGGCCAGGCCGAGGTCACCTTCGGCGGCGCGATCGCGAACGGGCTCGACGTGGGCGTCGTGCTCGTGAACTTCTTCAGCTTCTTCACGATCCTCTCCAATGTCGGGTCGGTCGTGATCCTCGCCGCGGTGGCGGTGTGGTCCGTCACCGGCGGGCGGGGTGGCGTCTCGCCTCTCCCCCGGGGTCTCGCGGTCGTGCTCGCCTGCGTGAGCACCTACATGATCATCACGGGCATCGTCTACAACACCCTGCTGCGCGGCATCCCGCTGCCGCAGGGCACGACCGTCGAATGGGCGAACGAGATCCTGCACGTGGTCGGTCCGATCATCCTGTTGGCCGATGTGCTGGTGGGCGCGCGGGTGCGGTCGTTGGGATGGCGCGTGGTGCCGATCGTGCTCGCGTTCCCGATCGTGTGGGTCGTCTACACCCTCGTGCGCGGGCCGCTCGTGACCAACCCCAACACGGGGGCGCCGTACTGGTACCCCTACCCGTTCCTCGACCCGAACGCGCAGGCGTCGGGCTACGCCGGGGTGGCGCTCTGGGTCGCGATCATCTCCGCGGCGTTCATCGTGGTCGGCGTCCTCGTGGTCTGGGTGGGGCGTCTGCGCACCCGCTCCTGACCGCGCCCGAGCGCGGGGCACGCGGCATCCGGCTCGGTAGGCTGGTGCCCATGTCGAAAGTGCTGCAGTCCCTCCCCGTCGGCGAGCGCGTCGGCATCGCGTTCTCGGGGGGCCTTGACACCTCGGTCGCGGTGGCCTGGATGCGCGACAAGGGCGCCATACCCTGCACCTACACCGGTGACCTCGGCCAGCCCGATGAGACCGACATCGATGCGATCCCGGGGCGCGCGCTCGAGTACGGTGCCGAGGTCTCGCGCCTGGTCGACTGCAAGACGGCCCTCGTCGAGGAGGGCTTCGTCGCGCTGACCTGTGGCGCGT
This sequence comes from Microbacterium sp. SCN 71-21, assembly GCF_001725695.1. Taxonomy (NCBI): domain Bacteria; kingdom Bacillati; phylum Actinomycetota; class Actinomycetes; order Micrococcales; family Microbacteriaceae; genus Microbacterium; species Microbacterium sp. SCN 71-21. The sequence goes on along the minus strand of NZ_MEGA01000002.1, from coordinate 51,817 downwards.
TCCACATCCGCTCGGGCGGACGCACCTACTTCAACACCACCCCCATCGGCCGCGCCGTCACCGGCACGCTGCTCGTGCGCGCGATGAAGGAGGACGGCGTCGACATCTGGGGTGACGGTTCGACCTACAAGGGCAACGACATCGAGCGGTTCTACCGCTACGGCCTGCTCGCCAACCCCGCGCTGCGCATCTACAAGCCGTGGCTCGACGCCGACTTCGTGACCGAGCTCGGCGGCCGGCAGGAGATGAGCGAGTGGCTCGTCGCCCACGGCTTCCCCTATCGCGACAGCGCCGAGAAGGCCTATTCGACCGACGCCAACATCTGGGGGGCGACGCACGAGGCGAAGACCCTCGAGCACCTGGATGTCTCACTCGAGACCGTCGAGCCCATCATGGGCGTTCGCTTCTGGGACCCGTCCGTCGAGATCGCCGCGGAGGACGTCACCGTGACGTTCGAGGCCGGGCGTCCGGTGGCGCTGAACGGCGTCGAGTTCCGCGACCCGGTGGCGCTCGTGTTCGAGGCGAACCGCATCGGCGGCCGCCACGGCCTGGGCATGAGCGACCAGATCGAGAACCGCATCATCGAGGCGAAGTCCCGCGGCATCTACGAGGCGCCGGGTATGGCGCTGCTGTTCATCGCGTACGAGCGACTCGTGAACAGCATCCTCAACGAGGACACCCTCGCGACCTACCACGAACAGGGTCGCCGTCTCGGCCGCCTCATGTACGAGGGTCGCTGGCTCGAGCCCCAGTCGCTCATGCTGCGCGAGTCGATCCAGAAGTGGGTCGGGTCGACGATCACCGGCTCGGTGACGCTGCGCCTGCGTCGCGGCGAGGACTACACGATCCTCGACACGACGGCCGTCGGCATGTCGTACGCACCCGAGAAGCTCTCGATGGAGCGTGTCGGCGACGCCGCATTCGGCCCGGTCGACCGCATCGGCCAGCTCACGATGCGAAACCTCGACATCGCCGACTCCCGCGCGCGCCTCGAGCAGTACGCGGCGCAGGGTCTCATCGGCGGTCCGACGGGCGCTCTCGTCGGACGTCTCGAGTCGGGCGCCGCGGACGAGATCGTCGAGAACGCCGAGCCGTTCTCCGACGCGCGCGAGGCCCTCGCCGACGCGACAGACGCGGCGAACGAGTCGTCGGCCTTCGACGCCGGAACCGACTGAAAGCCATCGCCTCGAATTAACTTGCACAGCCCTGTGCAAGTTAGCGTAGACTGACGGGCATGCCCCCCGGTGTGCCCCCTGCCGCGCCCGCACGCGCGCGACGAGCGGATGCCGCGACCAATCGGGTCGCGCTCGTGCGGGCCGCGCAGACCGTGCTCGCCCGCGACCCCCACGCCTCGATCGACACGATCGCCCGCGAGGCCGGCCTCAGTCGTCGCGCCGTCTACGGTCACTTCCCCGACCGCGACAGCCTGGTGCGCGCGGTCATCGCGGTCGCTGCCGAGCGGTTCAACGCGATCGCGACGAGCACGCTCGACATCGACCCCGCGATCGCCCTCGCGACGCTCGCCGCACGGCTGTGGGCGGAGGCCGCACAGGTGCAGGCCTCCGCGAGCCTCGCCGTCGACGACGACCACGTCGACGAGACCGCCCGCTCCCTCGGGCCGTTGCGTGAGCGGCTGCGCGGGATCGTCGACCGCGGCGTCGCCGGCGGCGCATTCCGCGGCGACCTCCCGCCCGCCCTCCTCGCCCGCGTCATCGAGGAGGCCGCGCGCACAGCGCTCCGCGAGCTGACAGACATCGACGACGTCGACGCCCGCGATGTCGCCGTGCGCCTCGTGCTGAGCGTCGCGGGACTGTCATGGCACGAGGCATCCGACCTGCTGAGCACCCACCCCGCCGTTCTCGAGGAGGACTGATGCGCATCGAGCTGACCGACGTGTCGAAGGGTCGCGGCGGCGAGGCGCTGCCGTCGACCACGATCGCCTACGAGTCGGGGGTCGCCCGTCTCGCGACCGCCGAGACCGAGCAGCGGCCGACAGTGCTGGGCCTGCTGGCCGCCGGACGCATGAGCAGCGGCACCGGCGAGGTGCGCATCGACGGACGAGCGGATGCCGCGGCCCTGCGTCGACGCATCGCCCTGGTCGACGCGCCCGACGTGTGCGATCCGGCCGCCGATGTCACGGTCGCCGGCGTCGCCGCCGAGGAGCTGATGTTCGCCGGCGCTCCGTCCCACCCCCGCGCGGTGCGCGCGTGGCTGCGTTCGCACGACCTCGACGCCCATTCCCGCACGCCGATCGCCGACCTCGAGCCGGCCGCGCGGGTGAGGATGCTGCTCGAGCTCGCCCTGCTGCGGCGCGGCGTCGACGGCGTCGTGCTGGTCTCCCCCGACCGCCACGGCGGCGACCCGGTCGCGTGGTGGTCGATCGCCGAGGAGATCGCCGCCCGCGACGTGGCCGTGCTGGTGATCGCCGGCGAGGCGTCGGCGATGGTGCTGGCCGGCGCCGCGGTGCGGGCGACCGACCCGCTCCCGCCCCTGCCCGTCGAGCCCGAGGGGACGGGCGACCAGACGAGCGAGCCCGAGCCGGGCGCCGACGGCGCCTCGGTGTACGCGCCCGTGGGCGACCCGACGAGCGAGCCCCTCGACTCCCCCCACACTCCCGACCCCACCGAGGACCCCCGATGAAGATCCCCGCCATGATCGCGGCGGAACTGCGCCGCCTCACCGCCACCCGCATGGCCGTCATCGCGCTCATCGCGCTCATGTGCGTGCCGATCCTCTACGGCGGCCTGTACCTGTGGGCCAACCAGGACCCGTACGGCAAGCTGGCCGACGTTCCCGTCGGCCTCGTCGTCGAGGACATCGGCGTCGCGGCGTCCGGCGACCAGCCCGCGTCGAACTACGGCGAGCAGGTCGCCGACCAGCTGATGTCGAGCGGAACGTTCGCGTGGCAGCGCCTGACTCCTGCCGAGGCGCGGGCCTCGCTCGCGCAGGGCGGCGTCGACTTCACGGTGACGATCCCGGCCGACTTCTCGGCCGCTCTCACCTCCGCTGCCGGCACCGATCCGCACGCGGCGACGATCTCGCTGCAGACCAACGACGCGAACAACTACCTGGCGTCCACGATCGGCTCGCAGGCGGTCGCGAAGATCCAGGCCTCGGTCACGCAGCTCGTCGGCAAACAGGCGGCCCTGCGGCTGCTCACCGGCATCAGCGACATCCGCTCGAACCTGGTGACGGCGGCGGACGGCGCGACGAGCCTCGCGAGCGGGGCGGATGCCGCGGCATCCGGTGCGAACACGGCCGCCGCAGGAGCGGCGCAGCTCTCCGACGGCACGTCCCAGCTCGCCGCCGGGGCGGGCACGCTCAGCGCGGGCGCCGACCGGGTGGCGAGCGGCGCCGCCCAGGTCGCCTCGGGCACGGCGCAACTCGCGCAGACGGCCGATCAGGTGGGTGCGGTCGCGAACCAGGCCGCCGGTGCGCTGCCGCAGGTGCGGTCGGCCATTGCGCAGCAGCTCGCGGACCAGGGGCTCACCCAGGCCCAGATCAACCAGGTGCTCGCGCAGCTCGATCCGCTCGGCACCCAGCTGACGGCGGCGAACACGCAGCTGCAGGCCGCTGTCGGCAAGATCGACCAGCTCAACGCGGGCGCGCAGCAGGTCTCGAGCGGGGCGAGCCAGGTCGCCGATGGCGCGTCGAGCCTGGCAAGCGGGGCGGATGCCGCGGCATCCGGTGCCTCTCAGCTGAAGGACGGCACGGCCCAGCTGGCGAGCGGGCTGACGACGCTCGATCAGGGCGCCGCGAAGCTGCGTGACGGACTCGAGAGCGGGCTGTCGCAGATCCCGGACTCGTCGGCCGACCTTCGCGAGAAGCAGGCCGAGACGATCTCGGACCCGGTGACGGTCACGTCGGGCAAGCTCGCCTCCGCCGAGGACTACGGCGCGGGCCTCGCCCCCTTCTTCGTGGCCCTCGCCGGCTGGATCGGCATCTACGCCCTGTTCCTGATCGTGAAGCCGATCTCCCGGCGAGCCGTGACCGCGCTGCACTCGCCCCTGCGGGTGACGGTCGCCGGTTGGCTGACCCCGGGGCTGCTCGGCGGCGTGCAGATGCTGGGACTGTTCGGCGTGCTGGCGGTCGCGCTCGGGTTCACCTTCGCGAACCCCGTCGCCACGCTCGGCATCATGCTGGTCGCCTCGCTGACCTACGCCGCGATCGTGCTGGCGCTGAACGTGTGGCTCGGGTCGGTCGGGCAGTTCCTCGGGTTGGTGCTCATGGTGCTGCAGCTGGTCACCGCGGGCGGCACCTTCCCGTGGCAGACGCTCCCCGGGCCGCTCGCCGCACTGCATCATGTACTGCCGATGGGATATGTCGTCGACGCCATGCGCCAGCTCATGTACGGCGGCGACCTGTCGCGCGTGCCCGGCGATCTCGCGGTGCTGTTCACCTGGATGATCGGCGCGCTGCTCCTCGCCGCGATCGGCGTGACGCGGATGACCCACCGCCGCACCCTGCGCGATCTGCAGCCGAGCCTCATCGGGTGAGGTGAGGGGGGCGGATGCCGCGGCATCCGCCCCCCTCACCCTGCGTGGCCGCGAGCGTCGCACCACAGGCGGGGCCCCGCCCGCACAGGAACTCCCGCGGGAACAGGGCGATCACGCCCGAATCGTCCTGTTCTCGCGCATTCTCCTGCACTCAGCCGCTGTAGGCGCCCGCGGCGATGTCCTCGGCGAGGGTCGGCCCGGTCGGCTCCCAGGCGAAGCGCTCACGGGTGAGCGTGGCGGAAGCGGCGATGTCGGCGGCGAAGAACCGCCCGATCCACCCGAAGTGCGCATCGGCGTCGGCGGGGGCGACAGAACGCACCGGCACGCCGAGTGCGGCACCGAGCCACGCCGCGATGTCGCGAGCCGGAATTCCGTCCTCAGCGACAGCGTGCACGATCGTCCCGGGCTCGCCGCCCTCGATCGCGAGCCGCACGAGACGGGCAGCGTCGGTGCGGTGTACCGCGGGCCAGCGGTTCATGCCGTCGCCGACATATCCGGCGAACCCCTGCGTGCGGGCGATGCGGGCGAGCTCCGCGGTGAAGCCGTGGTCGCCCATGCCGTGCACCGTCGGGGCGAAGCGGGCCGCCATGGCCCGCACACCCTGCGCCGCCCAGCCGAGCGCGAGGTTCTCGCTGCCGCCGCGCATCGATTCGATGCCGTGCTGCGTGGACGGCGTCGCCTCGGTGAGGGTCTGCCCGGGGTAGCCCGCCATGCCGGAGGCGACGATGAGCGCACCGCCACGAGGCGCGAGCGTCTCGGCGAGCGCGGCGACGGCATGGTGCTCGATCACCCCTGACTCGGCGAACCGTGCGAAGTCGTGCACGAAGGCGAGGTGGGCCACGGCGTCGGCGCCGGCGGCGCCGGCGCGCAGCGAGTCGAGGTCGGTCAGCTCGCCGCGCAGCACCTCGATGCCGCGGGCGGCGAGGGTGTCGGCGGCGGCCGCGGTGCGAGCGAGGCCGACGACCTCATGTCCTGCCGAGAGCAGTTCGGCCGACACGGCGGTTCCGATCCAGCCGGTGGCTCCGGTGACGAAGATGCGCATGATGCGCTCCCTTCCTGATGTCAGTGTGTGACATCAGGCTAGCACCCAACGTCAGTCACTGTCATCACTATGATCGACGTATGGGTCGATGGGAACCGGGAGCACGCGAGCGACTCGCGCGCGCCGCGCTCGACCTCTATGTCGAGCGCGGGTTCGACGAGACATCCGTCGGCGACATCGCCGCGCGCGCAGGAGTCACTGAGCGCACCTTCTTCCGACACTTCGCCGACAAGCGCGAGGTGCTCTTCCAGGGATCGGCCGTGCTCCAGCAGCGGGTCGTCGCCGCGATCGCCGCCGCCGACCACCGACTCACGCCGTTGCAGATCATGATCACGGTGATGCGGGAGACGCAGGAGTACTTCCCCGACCACGATTTCGTGGCCGCCCGTCAGGCCGCGATCGACCGCAACACGAGCCTGCGGGAGCGCGAGCTGCTCAAGCTCGCCACCATGCGCGCCGCCGCCGCCGACGCGCTGCGCGCGCGAGGCGTCGACGACCTGTCGGCCGACCTCGCCGCCGACGCCGGCGTCTCGCTGTTCCACCAGGGGTTCCAGCGCTGGGTGGCCGGCGCCGCCCCCGACCTCGTCTCGGGCATCGACGACGCGGCATCCGCTCTCCGCGGCCTCACCGCCTGACGCGACGCTCCGCGCTCGACATGACGGAACGCCGCACCCCGAGCGGTGCGGCGTTCCGTGGGGCGGCGCTCAGAGAGCGGCGCGCAGTCCCTCGACGAGAGGCGTCGTGGGGCGTCCGATGAGCGCGGCGAGAGAGCCGTCTCCGCCGTCGAGCTGGCCCTCGGCCGTGCTCGCGTCCATCGCGGCGACGAATCCGGCCGTGCCGGCGTCGAGCCCGGCGGCCTCGAGCGCGGCGGCGCGCTCGGCGACCGTCTGGCGCACGTAGGCCACCTCACGGTCGAAGATCGCGGCCGCGGCCGCGGCGAGGTCGTCGTAGTTCCAGGCGACGTCACCGGCGAGCTCATAGACCCGACCGGCCTGGTCGTCGGCCAGCAGCACCGCGGCGGCAGCGTCCGCGTAGTCCACGCGGCTGGCGCTCGCGATGCGACCGTCGCCCGCGGCGGCCGCGAGCACACCCGACGTGCCCGCGTACTGCACGTCGGCGAGCTGGTTCTCGGTGTACCAGTTGTTGCGCAGCAGCACGGCCGGAACGCCCGACGCGGCGATCGCGGCTTCGGTCTCGACATGCTCGGGAGCGAGGATGTGGGTGCTCTCGCCCGCACGGTAGATGCTCGTGTAGGCCAGCAGCTCGACGCCCGCTGCGACGGCGGCGTCGATGACGACCTGATGCTGGGCGGCACGCTGTCCGACCTCGGAGCTCGAGATCAGCAGCACGCGGTCGACGCCCTCGAGGGCTGCCGCGACGGTCTCGGGCTTCGTGTAGTCGAGCTCGACGACGCGCACGCCGAGGTCGGCGGCCTTCGCGGGAGTGCGAGCGCCGGCGACGATGTCGGATGCAGCGGCACCACGCGCGAGCAGACGCTCGACGACGAGACGGCCGAGGTGCCCGGAGGCACCGGTGACGAGGATGGTCATGGGGTTCCCTTCGACGTGTGAACGGAGGATGCAGCGGCATCGGGCATCGGCACATTCCCACCGATGGGTACCCACTTTCGGGTATGGTACTGGCATGGCGGTGAGTTTTGCGGAAATCCGGGAGGACCGCCCCGGAACTTTCACCCATTCATGCCCGACCCGGGTCGTGCTCGACCACGTGATGAGCCGGTGGGGAGTGCTCGTGATCGCCGCTCTCAGCGACGGCACGCAGCGCTGGGGCGAGCTGCGCCGGGGCGTCGACGGCATCAGCGAAAAGATGCTCGGCTCGACGCTGCGCACCCTCGTCGCCGACGGTCTCGTGGCCCGGCGATCGCTTCCCGCGGTGCCCCCGCACGTCGAGTACAGCCTCACTCCGCTCGGGCTCGAACTGGTCGAGCGCATGCTCCCGTTGCTCTCCTGGGTGGCCGACAACGCCGACGAGATCGTGGGTCAGAAGGCGATCGCCCGCACCTGACGCCCCCGGGAGAGCCGTGGCATCCATACAGGACTCGTCCAGAAATGCCCCCTAACGTGGCCGGGTCCGCCGCGGTCCCACCCGAGGGAGCGGGGCGGATGCCTCGGACTCACCCGTCCAGACGGGTGTGATGCGTCAGCGTCAGGGCACCGGAACCGCCTCGTGCGACCGTCGCCCGCCGCATCGTCCGAGGCGGCCAGCCTGCTCGGCCGCCGCCCGCTGACACGCGCGCGGCCGCCCGACGTCGTCCGCCTGGCGGGCACGCGAGGAGCCGCAGGGAAGCTCGAGAATTGGAGTTCCGTGCGCCTTCGCGTCACTCTCCCCCGTCGTAAGAGAACGCTCATCCCCCTCGCCGCACTCGCGACCACTCTCGCGGTCGGCATCCCCGTCGGCCTGGTCTCCACGGCCGCGGCCCAGACCCCCGCTCCCCCCTCCCTCGCAGGCCCCGCCGCGCGCGACGTCGATCGAGACGCCAGCCTGTACGCGGCCGTCGCCCGAGTCACGGTGACGGGAGCCTCCGGCAAGGTCGACGCCTCCGCCCTCGGTGCGCAGATCGACCAGCTCACCAACTCGGAGGAGCTTCCCGCCGAGACGGTGGCCGCCCTCACCGCGAATCTGCGCGGCACGACGTCCACCGTCGCCGATCAGATCGCCGCCCACGACGCCGAGCAGGCGCGCATCGCCGCCGAGCAGGCCGCGCAGGCCGCAGCGCAGGAGGCTGCCGCGAAGGCCGCCGCCGAGAAGGCCGCGGCAGCCAAGCGCGCCGCCGCCTCGCAGGCGTCGGCGGCCGCCGCGAACGCGGCAGCCGCCGACCCCGCCAGCGCGCAGGCCATCGCCAAGCAGATGGCGGCCGCCAACTACGGCTGGGGTGACGACCAGTTCGCCTGCCTGTACTCCCTCTGGAAGAAGGAGTCGGGCTGGAACTACCGCGCCTACAACGCCTCGAGCGGTGCCTACGGCATCCCCCAGGCCCTGCCGGGCTCGAAGATGGGCGCGAACGGCGCCGACTGGCAGACGAACCCCGCGACACAGATCGCGTGGGGTCTCGGCTACATCAGCCGCGCCTACGGCACGCCGTGCGGCGCCTGGGGTCACTCCCAGTCGACCGGCTGGTACTGATCCGCCACGCTGACGCGCTGGTGGTGCGGCCCCTAGGCTGACCACCAGCGCGTTGCCGCGCCCGCCGTCCGCGGGCCGCTCGGTCGACGCCGATGCCGACGCGAGAGGGGACGCCACGTTGGATGCCGCCTCCCCCCGCCCTGCGACACCGGCCCGGGCGGGGCTCGTGCTCACGGCATTGGTGCTCGCCGCCGTCGTCTGCAACATCAATGTCGCCGCGGCGACGGTGGCGCTGCCGTCGATCGGCGACGCGTTCGGGGCGTCCCAGACGGCCCTGAACCTCGTCGGCATCGGCAACGGGCTGGGGTTGGCGATGTCGGTGCTCTACCTCGGCGCCGTCGCCGACCGCTACGGCCGCAAGCGGCTCCTGCTCATCGGTCTCTCGCTCACCGTGGTCGCGAGCGTCGCGTCCGCTGCGGCATCTTCTGTCGAGGCGCTCGTGCTCGCGCGGGTGTTCACGGGGCTCGCGGCCGGCGCCGCCTACCCGACGACCCTGTCGCTGATCACCGCCCTCTGGGCCGACGGACCGGCGCGCACCCGCGCGATCGCCCTGTGGTCGAGCGTGAGCGCGATGGCGAGCGTCGGCGGCTCTGTGCTCGCCGGTATCGTGCTGACGGATGCCGGCTGGCGCCCGTCGTTCCTCATGGCGATCCCCCTCGCGCTCGTCGCCGCGGTGCTGGTCGCGTGGGCCGTGCCCTCCCGCGTCGCGGAGTCCGAGGAGCCCGTCGATCACATCGGCGGCGTGTTGTCCGTGGTCGGCGTCGGTGCGCTCGTGCTCGGCATCGGGATCGTCTTCGATCCGGGCGAGCAGGTGCCGGGCATCGTGCTGGTGCTCGTCGCCGTCGTCGCGATCGGCGGGTTCGGGTGGCGGCAGCGTCGTACCCGCTTCCCCCTGTTCGACCTGCACATCGCCCGGCGACGCCTGTTCTGGGCGCCTGCCGTCGCCGGCACCATCGCGTTCGGTGCGCTGCTAGGTGCGATCTTCGTCGGTGAACAGTTCCTGCAGAACGTGCTCGGCTACGACCCTCTGAAGGCCGGCGCCGCCGTCATCCCCGCCGCCGTCGGCCTGCTGATCGCGGTGCCGTTCGCCGCTCGGCTGGTCGGTACGCGCGGCACCCGGTGGGCGATGCTTCTCGGCTACGCGATCATCCTCGCCGCGTTCCTGACGATGCTCGGCTGGCGCGAGAGCACGCCCTACGCGCTCGTCGGCGTCGGCTTCCTCTTCGTCGGCGCGGGAGCCGCGTTCGTGATGACCGCGTCGTCGCGCTCACTGACCGGATCGACGCCCGTTCGACGCGTCGGCATGGCCTCCGCGGCATCCGATCTGCAGGGCGACCTCGGCGGGTCGATCATGCAGGCGCTTCTCGGTGCGATCCTCGCTGCGGGGTTCGCGGGCGCCGTCTCCCGCCACATCGCCGACTCGGGACGCGCGGGGGAGATCGGCGCCGAGGTGACGGCGGCGCTGCAGGCGTCGTTCGCCTCCGCGGCCCATGTCGCCCAGGCCTATCCGGCGGATGCGGGCCAGATCCTCGCGGCCGCGCGCGAGTCGCTGGCGGCCGGGGCGTGGGCCGCCTACCTCGTCGGCGCGATCGTGCTCGTCGCCGGCGCACTCGTCGTGCGCTTCGGTATCCCGGACCGCGGGGGCGAGGCGCGCCTGCACGAGCGCTACCGCGCCGACGACGAGCGGATGCCGCAGCCCGGCGCCTAACGCGACGGGCCGGGCTCCTGGGGGCCGGCGCCGCCGGCGGCCTCGCGGTCGATCGTCGAGGCTTCGTCGACGTCGCGTCCGGCGAGCTCATCGACCACGAGGGTGTCGGCGTCGAACGAGCCGTTGCGGTAGGCCTGACGACCGACCATGTGGGCCGACAGCGGGGCGGTCGCGAGCTGGAACATGACGACGGGCACGAGGAACGCCACCACCGGCCACGACCGCAGCGACAGCGCGATCGCCAGGCAGATGAGCACGAGTCCGAGCACCTGCGGCTTCGTCGCCGCGTGCAGGCGCCCGGGGACGTCGCGCAGCCTCACGACGCCGATGGCTGCCGTGAGGCACAGCAGGGCGCCGATGAGGATCAGCACGAGCGAGGCCGTGTCGAGCACGCTGTCGATGGTCATCGCCGATCCTCTCTTCTCGCGACGAACCGCGCGATCGCGACCGACCCGAACACACCGATCGCCGCGAGGCACAGCAGCACCGGCAGCGTGCGGGTGTGGTGGTTGATCGCCATGTCGGCGCCGAGCACGCACATCACCTCGGTGAGGAGCACATCGGATGCCACGGCCCGGTCGAGGATCGACGGGCCCTTCACGATGCGCCACAGCGTGAGAAGCGCGGCGAGCGCGAACACGATGTAGATCGCGACGAGCAGGGGGTTCACGAGGCTCCTCCCGCCGCGGCATCCGTCACTGTCTTCACTTGGGCGCGCGATCCGAACGCCTGCACGACGCGACGTTCCCACGCGAGCACCGTGCGTCGCTGGCGCTCGATGTCCTCCGCGCTGCGCACGCCGATCACGTGCAGGTAGAGCACCCGCCGGTCGCGATCGATGTCGATCAGCAGCGACCCCGGGATGAGCGAGGACGTGACGGCGGTGTGGGTCATGATGAGGTCGTCGTCGACCCGCAGTGGCACCGCGATGACCGCGTTGCGCGGCTGGCGGCGCGCGTCGAGCACGATCCAGGCGACCGACAGCGAGCCGCGCACGACCGCGAACGCGAACATGACCACGAAGACGAGCGCGTGCCACGGATGCAGCCGGCCCGACAGCTCGACCGGCGGCAGCCGGAACACGCGCGTGACGATCAGGGCGACCACGATGCCGGTGAGCGCGGCGAGCACCGTGAACTGGCCCCAGAGCAGCATCCACAGCAGCACGAGCCAGATGAAGAACGGCAGCTGGCGCCACGCGCGCGCGGCGGCGGAGCGACGCACCATCAGTGGCCCCCCTCGCCGGTCGTCGTGTCGCTGATCACCTGGGCGACGTGCACCGGCTCGCTCAGCTGCGCGCCGATGCGCGCGCACAGGTCGAACAGGGGTCCGGCGAACACGGTGAGCGCGATCGTGACCACCACGAGCCCGGCGGTCGAGGCGGTCATGACCTTGGGGATGACGCGGCGCTCGGTCTGGACGGCTGCAGCCGGCGCCGACCCGAGGAAGCGGATGCGGTCTTCGACCTCGGGCTCTTCGGCCGAGGTGCTCTCCCGCCAGAAGCCGAGGTTCCACGCGCGCATCAGCGTGTACAGGGTGAGCAGCGACGTGATGACCCCACCCACGATGAGCACGATCATGAGAGGCGTGCCGACCTGCGCGGCGGCGTCGAAGAGCGCGAACTTGCCGATGAAGCCCGAGAACGGTGGCAGACCGCCGAGGTTGATCGCCGGGATGAAGTAGAGCAGCGCGATCAGCGGCGCCCCCGTCATGAGGCCCTTGAGCTTCAGGATCGACGTCGTGCCGGCCCGGCGCTCGATCAGTCCGACCGCGAGGAACAGCGTCGTCTGCACGACGATGTGATGCACCATGTAGTACACGGTCGCGCCGATGGCCGCCGGCGTCGCGATCGCCAGCCCGAAGATCATGTAGCCGACATGGCTGACGAGTGTGAACGACAGGATGCGTTTGAGCTCGGCCTGGGCGACGGCGCCGAGGATGCCGACGATCATCGTCGCAAGCGAGACGATCAGCAGCAGCGTGTTGATGTTGCTGTCGGGGAACAGCTGCGTCTCGGTGCGGATGATCGCGTACACGCCGACCTTGGTCAGCAGGCCCGCGAACACCGCCGTGACAGGGGCGGGGGCGGTCGGGTACGAGTCGGGCAGCCAGAAGGAGAGTGGGAACACGGCCGCCTTGATGCCGAAGGCGAGCAGCAGCATGAGATGCAGCACGAGCTGCACGGAGGGCGGCTGCAGCGCCATGCGCTCGGCGATCTGCGCCATGTTCACCGTGCCGAGCGCCGCGTAGATGGCCGCGATCGCCGAGAGGAACAGCACCGAGGAGACGAGCGAGACGACGATGTACACGACGCCCGAGCGGATGCGCGCCTCGGTGCCGCCGAGCGTGATGAGCACGTACGACGCGACCAGCAGGATCTCGAATCCGACGTAGAGGTTGAAGAGGTCGCCCGCGATGAACGCGGTGTAGATGCCCGCCGCGAGGATCAGATACGAGGGGTGGAAGATCGAGACCGGGGTGTCCTCGTCGCCGTCGGCAGCGCCCTGGCCGACCGAGAACAGCAGCACCGCGAGCAGCACAATGCTGGAGATCACCACGAGCAGCGCCGCGAGGGTGTCGACGTACAGCACGATGCCGAACGGCACCGGCCACCCGGCGACCGCGACCGCGAGCGGGGCGTGGGCGTCGACGTAGACCAGCAGCACCGACGCGATCACGAGCACCGCGGTCAGCGTGACGATCGACACCCACACCTGCACGCGCCGACGACGACCGAAGATGAGCGCGACGGCCGCGCCGAGCAGCGGCAGCGTGGTCAGCAGGGGGACGAGGGAGCTCACGAGTCATCCCCCCGTCGTCCGTCACCGGTGGGCCGGTCGGTCGGCGCGTCGTCGGCGAGTGCATCGAAGTCGAGGCTCGAGAGCACGGTGATCGGGGCGACCTCCGAGTCGACGAAGTCGGTCGTGGCGTCGTCGTCCTGCTCGGTGATCTCGTCCTCCGTCTCGAGAGCGTCGGCCGGCTCGGCGGCCCGTTCGCGCAGCGCGACGTCGGCCTCGTCGTCCTCGACGGTGTCGGCCTGGCCCAACTGCCACGAGCGGTAGATCAGCGCCAGCAGGAACGCCGAGACCGCGAACGTGATGACGATGGCGGTGAGCGAGAGGGCCTGCGGCAGCGGATCCGAGAAGGACGCGGCATCCTCGGCAGACCCGAAGAAGGGGGCGACGCCGGGCTTGCCGAGCACGATCAGCAGCAGCAGGTTCGCGCCGTTGCCGAGCAGCAGGAAGCCGATCAGCACGCGCGTGAGCGAGCGCTCGAGCATGGCGTAGACGCCGCAGGCGAACAGCGCCGCCATCACGACGATGAGCACGACCGAGACGCTCATTGCACGCTCACCCCCCGGGCACGCAGCTCCTGCGTCTGACGGTCGACCTCGGCGCCGAGGCTGCGCAGCACGTCGAGCACGAGCCCGATGACCACGAGGTAGACCCCGATGTCGAAGATGGTCGACGTCACGAACTCGATGTGCCCGATGACGGGGATATCGGCCTCGAGGATGCCGCTGGTCAGCGGGGCCTCACCGAACAGCAGCGGCACGATCGCGCAGGCGACCGCGAGGGTCATGCCGACGCCGAGCAGGCGTCCGGCGTCGGTGGGCGCGGCGGCGCCGAGCTCGTAGCGGCCGCCCGCGATGTAGCGCATGACCAGGGCCATGCCCGCGACGAGGCCGCCGGCGAAACCGCCGCCGGGAAGGTTGTGGCCGGCGAAGAGTAGGTAGATCGACACGACGATGATCGAATGGAACAGCACCCGCACGATCACCTCGAGCATGATCGAGCGGTTCTCGGCGCGCACCCTCTGACCGGCGTACAGCCAGGCGCGACGGGTCGAGTCGCTGGATGCCGCGGGGCGCAGTCCCTCGTCGGTCTCGACGAGCACGCGGCGTCCGGTCTGGCGGGGGATGGGCCGGGTGAACGACGACAGGTTGTCGGCGCGGTGAGTGACGAACACGAGCGAGGCGACGCCGGTCGCGGCGAGCACGAGCACCGACAGCTCGCCCATCGTGTCCCACCCGCGCAGGTCGACGAGGGCGACGTTCACGACGTTCTTGCCGTGCCCGATCTGGTAGGCGAGCGCCGGGAAGTCGAGCGAGATCGGCGGCAGGGTGCGGGCTCCCGTCGCGACGATCGCGACGAGGGCCATCGTCGCACCCACCGCGATCGCGAGCACCGCCCGTCCGATGGGCGCGACCGACGCGTTGTGGTCGCCGAGCCGCGAGGGGATGCGGCGCAGCACGAGGGCGAACGCGACGAGCGTCACGGTCTCGACGAGGATCTGCGTGAGTGCGAGGTCGGGCGCCCCGCTCGTGGCGAACAGCACCACCATGCCGAGTCCGGTGACCGAGACGAGCACGACGCCGGTGTAGCGCTTCTGGGCACGCACGGCGAGGATGCCGGCGACGATCATGACGGGGGCCACGGCGAGCTGCGCGGGCGTGTGCCACGCATCCAGCTGAGCCTGCCACGAGGGGCTCGCGAGGAGGGCGGTGCCCTCGGCGACGACGAACACGGAGAAGATCACGCCGAGGTGCAGGGGCAGGGATCCGCGCTGGGTGAGCGTGGTCGAGGAGACGGCGAGCCGGATCACCCCGCGCAGCGCCGCGTTGTAGACGTCGACGGCGGTGAACGGCAGCACGCGACGACGCTCGGCCCAGCCGACGCGCAGCGCGAGCCAGAAGACGAGCGCGCCGACCGCGAGGGAGCCGAGCGAGATCCACAGCGCGGGCTCGAACCCGTGCCAGAGGGCCAGGTGCGCGGCCTTGGTGTGGTCGCCGACGCCCTCCGCACCGGCGGGAACTGTCGCCGCGTAGGGGGCGAGAGCGCCATCCACAACGGATGCCGCGGCCCCCAGCACGAGCGTGAGCACCGCGAGGGCGACCGGTGCGAACGAGAACCCGAACGGGGGAGAGGGCCACTCGGTGCGCGGACGCGGGGAGCCCGCGGCATCCTTCTTCGTGAAGAACGCACCCCAGACGAACCGGATGCCGTACGCGGCGGTCAGCACCGACCCGAGCACGATGGCGACGAGCCCGACGCTCGCCCACGGGGCCCCTTCGCTGGCCTGCTCGAGGAACGCGGCGAGCACCGACTCCTTCGCGACGAACCCGATCGTGGGGATGACACCGGCCATCGAGCACACGGAGATGATGGCGGCGGCGGCGAGCACCGGCGCCTGCCCGCCGACGCCCGAGAGCTCGCGGATGTCACGGGTCGACAGCTGCCGGTCGACGATGCCGACCACGAGGAACAGCGCCGACTTGAACAGGGCGTGGCTGATGAGCAGCGCGAGGCCGGCGAGCGCGGCGTCGCGGGTGCCGTAGCCGAGCACGATCGCGAGGAATCCCAGCTGGCTGACGGTGCCGAAGGCGAGGATGCGCTTGAGGTCGTACTCGCGCAGCGCCTGGATGCCGCCGAGCAGCATCGTGAACGCACCGAGGCCGATGACGATCGGCCGCCAGGTCGGGTCGATGGCGAACACGGGGGCCAGGCGCGCGATGAGGTAGATGCCCGCCTTCACCATGGCGGCGGCGTGCAGGTAGGCGCTCACGGGGGTCGGTGCGGCCATCGCGCCCGGAAGCCAGAAGTGGAACGGGAAGATCGCCGACTTCGACAGCGCGCCCACGAGGATCAGCACGAGCGCCGCGTCGACGACCGGGCCGGTGGGCGCCGCCGCGAGGATCCCCGCGATGCTCGTCGTGCCCGTGTGCACCACGAGCAGCACCACGCCGATGAGCATGATGAGGCCGCCGAGGGTCGTGACGAGCAGTGCCTGCAACGCCGCGCGACGGCTCGCGCCGCGCGCGCGGTAGTAGCCGATGAGCAGGTACGACAGGATGCTCGTGATCTCCCACAGCATCACCAGCACGACGATGTCGTCGGTCAGCACCAGTCCGTACATGGCCCCGGCGAACGCGAGCAGCACCGCGGCGAAGAGCCCGACGCCCTGTGTCTTGCCCGCGAAGTACCAGCGGCAGTAGAGCAGCACGAGCGCGCCGACGCCGGTGACCACGAGCGCCATCACCCAGGCGAGGGTGTCCATGCGCATCGTGAGCGAGATGTCGAGACTCGGAATCCACTCGAGTGTCTCGGTCGGCGGGGTGTCGGTGCCGACCAGGGGGAACAGCGACACGGTGTGCACGAACGCCAGCACGGGAAGGGCCGCGGCGACGAAGAACGCGCGCGAGCCGATGCGGGAGACGAGCCACGGCAGCAGCAGGGGCAGGAGGGCGAACGCAGCGAGAAGGACCAGCACGAGGCCTCCTCGGGGTCGTCGGGCCGGGCTCAACGAGGGAGCGCCCAGGCGATCGGGGTTCGGGCCCTCAGTCTATCGGGCGGCCCATAGGAGGCGTGCGGCGTTCGCCCAGACGGGCGTGCCTATGCCCGCGGCGCGGGACCGGTGGTGTTGCCCTCGCGGAAACGGCTCGCGAAGTCGACCCCCGACGTAGGTGTCCCCTGGATGAGGGCGGCGAGCACCTCGCCGGCAGCCCTGCCCTTGTCGGCGGCGGGCTGCGCCATGGTCGTCAGGCGGTGGGGGGCGATGCCGTCGGCGCGGATGCCGTCGAATCCGGTGACGCTGAAGTCCTCGGGCACCCGCACGCCCGCGTCGAGGGCCGCGCGCACGATGCCGACGGCGAGCAGGTCGGTCTGCGCGATGGCCGCCGTGGGCCGCGGATCGAGCGCGAGGATGGCCTGGCCGGCGGCGTACCCCTCGTCGATGAGACTTCCGGTGGCGTGGTAGATCGGGGCATCCGGATACACCTCGAGGGCGCCGCGCAGTCGGTCGCGGGTGACGTCGACAGTGATCGCGTCGAGGTCGACCGACGGAGCCCAGCCGGCGCGGGTCGACGCGTCGAACGCCATCGTCACGTGCACGACCCGTTCGTGTCCGAGACCCTTCGTGTACTCCGCGATGTGCCGCTGCGCGGCCTCGTTGTCGAGTCCGATCTGCGGCACCCCCTCGCCCGCATCGCCCTCGATGACGACGACCGGGATGCCACGCCCACGCACATCGTCCAGCGACGAGCGCATGTGCGCGCTGCACCCGAGGAGCACGGCTCCGTCGATGGGCGCGGTCATGAGCGACGGCCCGGTCTCGGTCGCGTCGTCGCGCAGCAAGAGGATCGCCGCGTCGAGTGGGGCGATGCCCTCGGAGATGCCGTCGAGCACGACGGTCGTGACGGGGTCGAGGAACGCCGAGCGCAGGCGTCCGCCGAGCACGACGCCGATGATGCCGCTGCGCCCGCGACGCAGCGAGGCGGCGCGGGGGTCGGGGCCGGTGTAGCCGAGCGCGGATGCCGCGGCGAGCACGCGCTGGCGCGTGGCATCCGTCACCTGGGTCTTGCCGCTGAACACGACCGACGCGGTCGACGGCGACACCCCCGCCTCGCGGGCGACGTCGGCGATGGTGGCTCGGCGTGCGCTCATGTTGCACCGATGCTAACCCGTCGGAGGCTTGGTGTGTCGAATCGATTCGATTAGGGTGTGCTGCATGCTCCACTCGACCGACCGCCGCGCCTTCGTGCGCTGGCGCGCCGCGATCTTCGTCGTCTTCGCGCTCTCCGGGCTCAGCATCGCCACCTGGGCGTCGCGCGTGCCCGCGATCAAGGCGGCACTCGGCATCTCGCAGCTCGAGATCGGTCTGCTGCTGCTCGGCGCCGGAATCGCGTCCGTCGCGGGCCTCTCCCTCGCCCCGATCGTGTTCACGCGGATCGGCGCGCGGCGCACGATCATCGCGGCGATCGCCGTGTTCGCCGCGGGCGTGCTCGTGATCGGCGTCGGCACGGACCTCGTGCACAGCTACGCCGTGGTGCTCGCCGGGCTCGTGCTGTTCGGGCTCGGCAACGGCGCCGTCGACGTCACGATGAACGTCGAAGGGGCCGCGATCGAGAAGCAGCAGGGCACGACGATCCTGCCGCTGTTCCACGCGTTCTTCAGCTTCGGCACCGTCATCGGGGCGAGCCTCGGCGCCCTCGCTGTCGCGCTCGGGTTCGACGTGTTCACGCACGCCGCCGTGATCGCCGTCACCCTCGTCGTGGCCGGGCTGATCGCCGCGAGCCAGGTTCCGGCACACATCCCCGCCGACGCCGCACCCGCGACCCAGCGCACCCCGTGGCGGGAGCGTCTCCGCATCTCGCTCTCGGCCTGGCGCGAGCCGCGCACGTACGCGATCGGCGTGGTCATGCTCGGCATGGCCTTCGCCGAGGGCGGCGCGAACGACTGGCTCGCACTCAGCGTGAGCGAGGGGCATCGCCAAGGCGAGGCGGCCGGGGCGATCGGCCTCGCCGTGTTCTCGGTGAGCATGACCGCCGCGCGCGTGCTCGGTGGCCCGCTCGTCGACCGCATCGGCCGCGTCGCGACCCTGCGCATCCTCGCGACGACCGCGACGGTCGGCATGATCCTGTTCGTCTTCGCCCCGAACCTGCCGCTCATCTTCGTCGGCGCGTTCCTGTGGGGCGCGGGGGTGTCGATGGGCTTCCCGCTCGGCATGTCCGCCGCGGCCGACGATCCCGCGCGCGCGGCCGCCCGGGTGAGCGCCGCAGCGACGATCGGCTACGTCGCGTTCCTCGCCGGACCGCCGCTGCTCGGCTTCCTCGCCGAGCACATCGGGCTGCTCCCCACGCTGCTCGTGCTCGTGGTGCTGGTCGTCGCCTCGGGTCTCGCATCGGGCGCCGCGAAGCCGCTCACGCCGGTGGCGTCCGCACCGCGGGGGGCCGCGGCATCCACCGACGCCTGAGGCGGCGCTCAGCCGGCGTCGGGGTCGGCCCAGAACGGCGAGAAGTGGTAGCCGTCGGGGTCGTCGAACTGCCGCTGGTACATGAAGCCGTACTCGTCGGTGTCGCCGAGGCGGCCCCCGGCGGACTCGGCGGCGACGGCGAGCGCGTCGACGGCGTCGCGCGTCGGCACGCTGAAGGCGACCGTCACCGGCGACGGGGTGCCTGGCCCGCCCACGAGCTCCTCGGTGCCGCCGAGGCTCTCGTAGAAGCTGCGGCTGATGGCCATGATGTGCGTGTCGCCGTCGATGCGAAAGCAGGCGGCGTTCTCGTTGGTGAACTCGGCGACGGCGCTCCAGCCGAGCGTCGAGTAGAAGGCGGCGGAGCGTGCGACGTCCGCGACGGGGAAGTTCACGAAGATGCTCATGGCCCGATCGTCGCGCGCGGCGGCGAGCGCGTCAACGGCGTCGCCGGGGTGGGGCGGGCGCCGGTACCGTGGTCGGGTGCGTCTCGTCATCGCCCGCTGCTCCGTGGACTACTCGGGGCGCCTCAACGCCCATCTGCCGCTGGCCACCCGGCTCCTCGTACACAAGGGCGACGGCTCGCTGCTCGTGCACTCCGACGGCGGCAGCTACAAGCCGCTCAACTGGATGAGCCCGCCGTGCACGCTCGCGGTCGAAGAGGTCGATGAGGATGCCGCGGCATCCGGTGTCATAGAGCAGTGGCGCGTGACCCACCAGAAGTCCGGCGACGCGCTCGTCGTGAAGCTCTACGAGGTGCTGCACGACTCGTCCCACGAGCTCGGCATCGACCCGGGCCTGCAGAAGGACGGCGTCGAGGCCGACCTGCAGCGCCTGCTCGCCGAGCAGGTCGACGTGATCGGCGAGGGACTCACCCTGGTGCGGCGCGAGTTCCCCACTGCGATCGGCCCGGTCGACCTGCTGCTGCGCAACCCCGAGGGCGGCACGATCGCCGTCGAGGTGAAGCGCCGCGGCGACATCGACGGCGTCGAGCAGCTCACCCGCTACCTGGAGCTCCTGGGTCGCGACCCCCACCTCGCGCCGGTCACCGGCGTCTTCGCCGCGCAGGAGATCAAGCCGCAGGCGCGGGTGCTCGCCGGCGACCGCGGGATCCGCTGCGTGACCCTCGACTACGACGGCATGAAGGGCGTCGAGTCGGGCGCACCCCGGCTCTTCTGACGACCGGATGCCGCGGCATCCCGTGCCGTCGGCGACGACTACCGTTAAGGGGTGTCCCTCCCCTACACCTGCGTCCTCTGGGACGTCGACGGCACGATCGTCGACGCCTCGGTCGGAATCCTCCGTCGGCTGACGATCTCGCTCGAGCGTCTCGGGCTGCCCGCCCCCACTGAGGCGGAGCTCACCCACTGGATCGGCCCGCCGATGTTCGAGTCCTTCCAGACGCAGGCGCACCTGAGCCCGGAGGAGGCAGAGAAGGCCGTCGCGCACTACCGCGAGCTCGGCAAGGCCGACGGCTACACCACCGACGTGCGGCTGTACCCGGGGGTCGCCGACCTCATCCACGAGCTGCACGACCGCGGCGTGCCGCAGGCCACGGCGAGCTCCAAGCCCGAGGTGCAGGTGAAGGCGATCCTCGAGCACTTCGGGCTCGCGCCGCTGTTCGCCTCGATCACCGGTGCCACCGCCGATGAGCGCACGCTCGGCCGCAAGGCCGACATCGTCGCCGAGGCCCTCCGCCGCCTCGAGGCCCAGGGTATCGACGTCTCGCGTCCCGTGCTCATCGGCGACCGCCACCACGACGTCGAGGGCGGCACCGAGCGCGGCGTGCCCGTGATCTTCGTCGACTGGGGCTTCAGCAGCCCGGGCGAGGCCGAGGGCGCGGTCGCCGAGGCGGCTGACATCGAGGCGCTGCGCGCACTCGTGCTGCCGGCCGCCTGAACCCCTCGTCGACCGGCGACCCGGTCGGTAGGCTGGCCGACATGACGGATGCGGCGGCGCCGACGAGGCATCCGGTGATCACCGTCGTCGCGCGCATCCCGGCGACGCTCATCACCCTCGGTCTGGTGCTCGTGGCCGGACTCGTGAGCGCCGCGCTCTGGTTCCCGCTGCGCGAGAACCATGCCTGGCGCTACCTGGCCTACGGCCTGCCCTCGCTCCTCGAGGGGCACTGGTGGACGCCCCTCACCGGTGCACTGCTCGTGCACTCGCCGATCCTCTACCCGGTCGTGATCGTGAGCTTCGCCGGCATGGCGTACCTCGAGTTCCACCGCGGGTGGAAGGTCGCGACCCGATACTTCGTCATCGGCCAGATCGGCACCGTGCTGGTCGCGGCTCTCATCGTGTGGCTGCTCGCGATGACCGGGTGGCCGTGGGCCGTGGCGCAGTCGCATCACCTCGACGTCGGCCCCTCGGGCGGCACGATGGCGTGCATCGCGGCAGCCGTCGGGCTCTTCCGCCCGCCCTGGCGGGTGCGCGCCTGGCTCGTGCTGCTCGCCTTCGTCGGTGTGACGATGGTCTTCTGGGGCAACCTCGGCGATCTCGAGCACGCCGTGTCGGTCATCGGCGTGCTGATCGTCGACCGGTCGCTGCGCCTGCGCAAGGCGTCGCTGCGCGAGAAGCGCTTCATCGCCTTCGTCGCCGTCCTGGCGCTCGGGGCGCTCGAGATCATCGTTCTCGTGGTGCCGACAGCGGGCATGTTCGGCAGTACGACGCCGGACCCCGGTCCGATCCTCGATGTGACGGTCGACGTCGTGGTGATCGTGCTGATCGCTCGCGGCCTGCTGCGCGGCCGGCGCTGGACGTGGTGGGTCGCCGCGGTCTTCGCGGGCGGCAACATCCTCGCCGTGGTCTTCGTGCTCATCGGCGCCGAACTGGTCGGGTGGAGCGAGGTGACGGACGCGATCTCCGGCGATCCCGCCCTGACGATCGTGAGCGGGGTGCTGTGGGCGTTGCTCCTCGTCTACCTGCTCATCGAGCGGCGTGCGTTCCGCGCGGGGCGCGGCACCCGCCTGTCGGCCCTGCCTCCGCCCACGCGGGCGGAGGTGCGACGCGCCCTTCATCGTGACGGCGGCGGCACTCTGTCATGGATGGCCACGTGGGACGCCAACTCGACGGTGCGGACGGCGACGGGCGGGATGCTCACCTACCAGCGGCGCAACGGAGTGGCCCTGGCGCTCGGCGATCCGTTCGGCCCGCCGAGCGACGCCCCGGGTGTGGTCGACGCGTTCGTCGACGGTGCGGAGCACGCCGGGCTCGTGCCGTGCTTCTTCAGCGCGAGCGAGTCGACGCGCGCGCTGCTCCCGTCCACGTGGAGGAGCCTGGTGGTCGCCGCCGACACGATCGTCGATCTTCCGGGGCTGCAGTTCACGGGCAAGAAGTGGAACTCGGTGCGCACGTCCCTCAACCGCGCCGACCGCGAGCAGGTGGAGTTCCGCATGACGCACCTCGTGCACGAGTCCTGGGGCGTGCGCCAGCAGATCCGTGCGATCTCCGAGGAATGGCTCGGCGACAAGGACCTGCCCGAGATGGGCTTCACCCTCGGCAGCCTCATCGAGGCCGCCGATCCGGAGGTGCGGATCGCCCTGGCCGTGACGCCGTCGGGCGATGTCGACGGCTTCTTGTCCTGGCTGCCGGTGTACGGCGCTCAGGGTGTGGTTCGCGGGTGGACGCTCGACCTCATGCGCCGCCGCGAGGGCGGCTTCCCCTCGGTGATGGAGTTCCTCATCGGATCCTCCGCGCAGCAGTTCGAGGCGGAGGGCGCCGAGTTCATGTCACTGTCGGGTGCGCCGCTGGCCCACGATCTCCCGCAGGAGGCCGGCGGCCTCGCCGCGCTGGGCGACCGGCTGGCCGAATCGCTCGAGCCCGTCTACGGATTCCGCTCTCTGCAACGCTTCAAGCAGAAGTTCCATCCCCGCCACGAGCCGCTCTACCTGCTCTACCGCGACGAGAGCGACCTCACCCGCATCGGTCTCGCCCTCGTGCGCGCGTTCCTGCCGACCGCGACGCTGCGTCAGCTCGCGGCGGCGGGGGTGGACGTCGTGCGCGCCGGCTGAGCCCGAACATGACGAGGGGACGGGATGCCGCGGCATCCCGTCCCCTCGAACGCTTCGGTCAGAGCGCGCGAATGCTCGCCGCCTGCAGTCCCTTGGGACCCTGTTCGACCTCGAACTCGACCCGCTGGTTCTCTTCGAGCGAGCGGTATCCGTTTCCCTGAATGGCCGAGTAGTGCGCGAAGACGTCGGCGCCGCCCTCATCAGGAGCGATGAAACCGAAACCCTTCTCCGAGTTGAACCACTTGACCGTACCCGTCGTGCTCATGAACTGCCGTTCTCTACTGCAACCGGCGCCCAGTGCACCGGTGTTCGCTTCACGCTAGCGGGCATCACGGCTCGGGGCGAGGGCGATCGCAGATCGTTAACGCAACCGTTGCGTGGGAGGACCCCGCCTGAGCGCCCGAGCGGGCCCTTAACCCATACGACGCCCGGGCCGAGTGAACTCAAGGCCCGGGCGTCGACGGATCCCCCCGGATATGCCACGCCATGCGTGACAGCGTTCACTCTAATGACCTCGAAACTGCCGCGCATAGCGGGTGAGCCGTGAGAAATCGATGAGCTGCGCGACGTCGGTTCGACGTCGTCGCCGGGCTGTGCGCCCCACCGGAAAAGGGCTGCGAGTTCGCGCCAAGACAGAGAAGAGCCCCCTCCCGGCTGGGGGATCAGGAGGGGGCTCTTGTGGATCCCTCCGCTGGGGGCACGAGGGATGCGAGTCGTTACGTTACGCGGCGGCGGCGGCGCGTGGGGGTGCCCGCGTCGATCTTGCGGCAAGCGCATAAGCAACGCCCAGTCTGACTGTCCGGGAATGCACGATGGTCTTCGACAGTTGTCGAACAAGGACAACCTTTCAGGCTGCCCTACGGCAGGCGCACCCGCGCCGCCGCCATCGGCCGGCGCCGCCTCATCACGGTCACGCCGGATGAGGAAAGGAATCGACATGGCTGTGTACGACGTCGCAGAACGTTCGGCGATCGTGACGGGAGCGGGGTCGGGGATCGGTCGCGCCGTGGCGCACACCCTGGCGGCGAGCGGCGCGAGCGTGCTGGTCACCGACATCAACGCGAATGCCGCGGCATCCGTCGTCGACGAGATCACCGCCGCGGGCGGCACCGCGAGCGCCTTCGTCGGCGACGTGAGCGACACCGCGTGGATCGACGAGTCGATCCAGCGCGCCAACGCCCTCGCGCCGCTGCGCATCGCCGTCAACAACGCCGGGATCGGCGGCGCCGCGGCCCCCGTAGGGGAGTACCCCCTCGACAGCTGGCAGAAGGTCATCGAGGTCAACCTCAACGCCGTGTTCTACGGCGTGCGCGCGCAGGTCGTCGCCATGGCAGCCAACGGGGGCGGCTCGATCGTCAACATGGCCTCGGTGCTCGGCTCCGTCGGCATCCCCTTCTCGTCGGCCTACGTGACCGCGAAGCACGGCCTCATCGGCCTCACCAAGAACGCCGCCCTCGAGTACGGCGCGCAGAAGGTGCGCGTCAACGCGGTCGGCCCGGGGTTCATCGCCACCCCGCTGCTCGACAAGAACCTCGACCAGGCCACCAAGGACGCCCTCGCCGCCAAGCACGCGCTCGGCCGTCTCGGCACCCCCGAGGAGGTCGCCGCGATCGTCGCCTTCCTCTCGAGCGACGCCGCCAGCTTCGTGACCGGCTCCTACCACCTGGTCGACGGCGGCTACGCCGCCCAGTGACCTCAATGACGAAGGCCCCCGGTCATCCCGGGGGCCTTCGTCATTGTGCTGTGCGCGAGGGGGGAGTTGAACCCCCACGCCCTTTCGGGCACTGGCACCTGAAGCCAGCGCGTCTGCCTATTCCGCCACTCGCGCGTTCGGAGAGGATGCCGAGGCATCCGCCCACTCAACCTCCCGAGGATACCACGGGGCCGCGGCCGGCACGCACGTCGGGACGCGTTGTTCACGGCTCCTCCAGGGTGTGCAACTACGATGAAGCAACCCGTCGGCCTGCCTGAGGAGTCACGTGGGACTACTAGACAGCTTCGAGAAAGGTCTCGAGCGCGCCGTCAACGGCGCCTTCGCGAAGACCTTTCGCAGCGGTATCGAGCCCGTCGACATCGCGTCGGCGTTGCGCAGCGACATGGACAAGAAGGCCGCGATCGTCTCGCGTGAGCGCATCCTGGCTCCGAACGCCTTCGTCGTGCATCTGGCCACGTCCGACGAGGAGCGCATGAGTGCGCTCGGCACCCCGCTGCAGGCGGAGCTGCGCGAGGTCATCACGACCCACGCCCGCACGCAGGGCTACACGCTTCCGTCCGCGCTGACGATCTCGCTCGTCTCCGACGACCGCCTCTCCACCGGCACACTGCGGGTCGAGTCGCAGATCGCCGAGGGTCGCGTCTCCTGGCAGGCGGTCGTGGATGTCGCGGGTCGCCGATACCCGATCGCCGGTGCCCGCACGGTCATCGGCCGTGGATCGGATGCCGACATCACGATCTCCGACGCGGGAGCCAGCCGCACGCACGCCGAGATCCTGTGGGACGGCGAACGCGCCATGGTGCGCGACCTCGGGTCGACGAACGGCACGAAGCTCGCCGGCCGCAAGATCTCCGAGGCGGCACTGCCGAGCGACGCCACCATCTCGATCGGCAACACCAACCTCGTCTTCCGCGTGATCGCATCGACCGAGGCGCCCCGGCGCCCGGCACCCGCGGCGGCCGACGATACGACGCGCGCGTTCGATGTACGCGGCGACAACTGGGGGAGTCCGCTGTCATGAGCGATGTGAGCGAGCTCACACTTCTGCTGCTGCGGATCGGCTTCCTGCTGATCCTGTGGTTCTTCGTGTTCGCCGTCATCTACTCGCTGCGCGCCGACCTGTTCGGCGTACGAGTGCGCAAACTCCCCGACGCCGGGGCCGCATCCGGGCCGGTGCGTGCGGCCGCCCCCGCCGCCGCCGCCACCGCGGCGACCGCCGCCCCCCTCGTCGCCGGCACCGGACCGACCCTCGCGACCTCGCCCACCTCCGCGGCCCGCGCCTCGGCGAAGAAGGGCGGGAAGGCGACATCCGAGAACGCCCATCGCATCGTGATCACGAGCGGGCCCAAGGCCGGACTCGA
The DNA here is from genome assembly GCF_001725695.1 of Microbacterium sp. SCN 71-21. Classification (NCBI taxonomy): domain Bacteria; kingdom Bacillati; phylum Actinomycetota; class Actinomycetes; order Micrococcales; family Microbacteriaceae; genus Microbacterium; species Microbacterium sp. SCN 71-21. The sequence goes on along the minus strand of NZ_MEGA01000002.1, from coordinate 25,591 downwards.
GCTGACGCTCGGCACCGAGCCACTGACGATCGGGCGCTCCAGCGAGTCCGGTCTCGTCATCCGCGACGACTACACCTCGAGCCACCACGCACGCCTGCTGCTGTGGGGCGAGCAGTGGATGATCCAGGACCTCGACTCGACCAACGGCACGTGGCACGACGGCGACCGCGTCAGCTCACCCGTGCCGGTTCTGCTCGGCGCGCCGATCAAGGTGGGCGCCACGACCTTCGAGCTGCGGGACTGATCGCGCCCGATGGTCTTCCAGGGATCGAGCACAGCGCTCTCGCACACCGGCAAGGTGCGATCGAACAACCAGGACTCCGGCTACGCCGGGTCGAACCTGTTCGTCGTCGCCGACGGGATGGGCGGCCATGCCGGCGGGGATGTCGCGTCGAGCATCGCGGTCGACCGGCTCGAGGAGCTCGACCGCCCGTTCGGCTCGTCGCTCGACGCCGAGCGCGCGCTGCAGGAGACGATCCATGAGACGGCGACCGACCTGATCGACACGGTCGCCACCCGCCCGGAGCTCGCCGGCATGGGCACCACCGTCAGTGCGATCGTGATGGTCGACGACTATGCCGTGATCGCCCACATCGGCGACTCGCGCATCTATCTCTTCCGCGACGGCGCGCTCACCCAGATCACGACCGACCACACCTTCGTGCAGCGTCTGGTGGACTCCGGGCGGATCACGCCGGAGGAGGCGCGCTACCACCCGCGCCGCTCGGTGCTGATGCGGGTGCTCGGCGACATGGACCCCGACCCCGAGGTCGACTCGTTCATCATGCCCACCCGCCCGGGCGACCGGTGGCTGCTGTGCTCCGACGGGCTCTCCGGCGTCGTCGACGACACGCACACGGCGAAGGCGCTCGCGGCGGGCCACGCACCCGCCCGCACCGCCGACATGCTCCTCAAGCAGGCCCTCGACGCGGGTGCCCCCGACAACGTGACCATCGTCATCGTCGACGTCGGGGGGCAGCATCCGGTCTTCTCCGGCACGCCGACGATCGTGGGCTCCGCCTCGAACCCGACGGGCGTCGTCGTCACCGCCGCCCGTCCCGGCCGATCGTCCTGGCTGCACCCGGTGCGGCAGGCCGCGAACGAGCCGACGCACTTCGAGCCGCAGCCGCAGTTCCTCGAAGAGCTCATCGAAGAGGACCGGCGGCGCGCGCGACGCCGGCGGATCTCCTGGATCGTGGGTCTGGTCATCGTCATCGCGCTCATCGCGGCCGCGCTCGCGGGCGCGTACGCCTGGACGCAGACGCGCTACTACGTCGGCGCCGACAACGACACGGTGGTGATCTACCGCGGCATCCAGGCGAATATCGGACCTATCCACCTGTCCGAGCTCTACCAGGACACCGGCATCACGCTCGACTCCCTCGCGCCGTTCGACCGTGCCACGGTGACGGCGACGATCTCCGCCGGCTCCCTCGCCGAGGCGCAGAGCATCGTGGAGCGCATCACTCCCCAGAAGGGATCCGGCGGATGACGACCACCCCGGCCGACGCGCCGATCCAGGCCGACACCGCGGTGCTGCGCGCCCTGCGCCGCATCCGCTCGCCGCAGACCCTGCGCAACCGGGAGCTGGGGCTGCTGATCTTCGCGTGCCTCATCTCCGCAGCCGCGATCGTGCTCGTGCAGCTCGGCGCACTCGGTCAGGTGGATGTCACGATCCTCACCTACTCCGGCGGGCTCACCCTGCTCGCGCTCGGTCTGCACGTCGTGCTGCGGTTCCGGGCACCCAACGCCGACCCGTTCGTGCTGCCGATCGCGACCCTCCTCACCGGGCTCGGCATCGCCGAGATCTACCGCATCGACATCGCGTTCCGCTACACCGGGTGGGCGGCCTACTCCACCCGCCAGCTGGCATGGGCGGCGATCGCCATCGCGGGCTCCATCCTCATCGTGGTGTTCCTGCGCAACTACCGCGTGCTGTTCCGCTTCACGTACGTGTTCGGCTTCGTCGGTGTGCTTCTGCTCGTCCTCCCCCTGATCCCCGGCCTCGCCATCAACGCGAACGCCGCCGTCTGGGTGAACCTCGGCATCTTCTCCTTCCAGCCGGGCGAGCTCGCGAAGATCGCCCTCGCGATCTTCTTCGCCGGCTACCTCGTGCGCACACGCGAGAGCCTGTCGTCGGTGGGCAAGCGCTTCCTCGGCATCACGTGGCCGCGCGCGCGCGATCTCGGCCCGCTCCTCGTGGTCTGGGTGATCTCGGTGGGCATCATCGTCGCCCAGCACGACCTCGGCAGCGGCCTGCTCATCTTCGGCATGTTCGTCGGCATGCTCTATGTCGCGACGGGCAAGACCGGCTGGGTGCTGCTCGGCGTCGCGATGGCAGCCGGAGTCGCCGTGGCCGCCGCCCAGGTACTGCCCTACGTCGGTGCCCGGTTCACGAACTGGCTGCACGCGTTCGACCCGTCACTCATCAACAACAGCAGCTACCAGCTCGCGCAGGGCATCTTCGGAATGGCCCACGGCGGCCTGCTGGGCACCGGTCTCGGTCAGGGGCGCCCTCAGATCACGCCGCTCGCGCAGAGCGATTACATCTTCCCGAGCCTCGCCGAGGAGCTCGGGCTCGTCGGAGCCTTCGCGATTCTCTGTCTCTACATGGTCTTCATCAGCCGCGGCCTGCGGGTCGGCATCGCCGGCCAGGACGACTTCGGAAAGCTCCTCGCGACCGGCCTGTCAATCACGATCGCGCTGCAGGTGTTCATCATGGTCGGCGGCGTGACACGTGTCATCCCCCTCACCGGCCTCACCACGCCCTTCCTCGCCGCGGGAGGTTCGTCCCTCGTCGCCAACTGGCTGATCGTCGCCATCCTGCTGCGCATCTCCGACGCCGTGCGTCGCCAGCCGCGGGCGGTGATCGGATGACCCGTCCCGCACGCGTGATCGCGTTCGCCACCGGCATCCGGGGGGAGGCACGATGACCAAAGAGCTCCGGCGCATCAGCATCGTGCTGCTCGCCATGTTCCTCGTTCTCTTCGGCTCGACGAGCATCATCCAGGTCGCGCAGGCCCAGAACCTCGCGGCGAATCCCGCCGACCGCCGCAGCCTCTACGACTCCTACTCGATCGAGCGCGGGGCGATCATCGCAAGCGGCACGGCCATCGCCTCATCGGTGCCGTCGAGCGATGTTTACAGCTGGCAGCGCCAGTATGTCGATCCGCAGATGTGGGCTCCGGTGACCGGATACTTCAACCCCGTGCTCGGGTCATCGACGGGCATCGAGAACGCGATGAACCAGGACCTGAGCGGGACCGGCGGGTCGCAGTTCCTCGCGCGTCTCGAGCAGATCATCTCCGGCAAGCCCGCGCGCGGATCGAACGTGGTGCTCACCCTCGACGCGAGCGTGCAGAAGGCCGCCTACGACGCGCTCGGGTCCCTGCAGGGCGCTGTGGTCGCGATCGAACCCTCGACCGGGCGCATCCTGGCGATGGTCACGAGCCCCAGCTACGACACCAACTCGCTGGCCGGCCACGACGCGACCCAGGTGAACACGACCTACGAACAACTCGTCGCACAGGCGGCGAACCCGCTCTACAACCGGGCGATCGGCGGCAACCTCAACCCGCCCGGCTCGACGTTCAAGCTCGTCACGGCGTCCGCCGCTCTCGCCACGGGAAACTACACGCCGCAGTCCCTGCTCCCCAACGTCGCCAGCTACACGCTGCCGGGCACCTCGACCTCGATCAGCAACGACACCGGAGGCACCTGCGGTCCGGGCGACCAGGTCTCGATCGCCGACGCCCTCCGGCTGAGCTGCAACATCCCGATGGCGGAGCTCGCCGCGCAGCTCGGCGGCGAGACCATCCGCAAGGAGGCCGAGAAGTACGGCTTCAACACGAGCTTCGATCTGCCGATCACCAGCACCGCCTCGGTCTACCCGAGCAACCTCAGCGACACGCGCGCCGCCCTGAGCGGCTTCGGCCAGGGCGATGTGCGCGCGACCCCGCTGCAGATGGCGATGGTGTCGGCGGGCATCGCGAACGGTGGCGTCGTGATGAAGCCGCGCATGGTGGACCAGGTGATCGGGTCCGACCTGTCGGTCCAGCAGACCTTCGGCAACGAGCAGTTCGGACAGGCACTCGACTCGACATTGGATGCGGAGATGGTGCAGATGATGGTCGCCAACGTCAGCAGCGGAATCGCGACGAATGCAAGAATAGACGGCGTCAGTGTGGGCGGTAAGACCGGCACGGCGCAGAACGGTCCCACCGACCCGTACACGCTGTGGTTCACCGGCTTCGCGCCCGCAGAGAACCCGAAGGTGGCCGTCGCCGTGGTCGTCGAGAACGGCGGGGGACGAGGACAATCGGGCAGCGGCAATTCGCTCGCGGCGCCCATCGCAAAGAAGGTCATGGAGGCGGTGCTGGGCAAATGAGACCTACGCAGGGTGCGATGTTCGGGGGACGCTACGAGCTCGAGTCCAGGATCGCCATCGGCGGCATGGGCGAGGTCTGGGAGGCGACCGACCATGTGATCGGCCGCACGGTCGCGATCAAGATCCTCAAGGACGAGTACATGGGGGACCCCGGGTTCCTCGAGCGGTTCCGCGCGGAAGCGCGCCATGCCGCACTCGTGAACCACGAGGGCATCGCGAGCGTCTTCGACTACGGCGAGGAGAACGGCAGCGCGTTCCTCGTGATGGAGCTCGTGCCCGGTGAGGCGCTCTCCACGATCCTCGAGCGCGAGGGGTCGCTCTCAACGGACAAGACGCTCGACATCGTCGCGCAGACGGCGTCCGCGTTGCAGGCGGCTCATGCCGCCGGTCTCGTGCACCGCGACATCAAGCCCGGCAACCTCCTCATCACGCCGGACGGCCGGGTGAAGATCACCGACTTCGGCATCGCGCGGATCGCCGACCAGGTGCCGCTGACCGCGACCGGTCAGGTCATGGGCACGGTGCAGTACCTCTCGCCCGAGCAGGCGTCGGGTCACCCCGCGACCCCGTCGACCGACATCTATTCGCTCGGCATCGTGGCCTACGAGAGTCTCGCCGGAAAGCGCCCGTTCACGGGCGAGTCGCAGGTCGCGATCGCGATGGCGCAGATCAACGAGCAGCCGCCGCCGCTGCCTCCGACGGTTGCCGAGCCGGTGCAGAACTTCGTCATGGCGATGATCGCCAAGAAGCCGGAGGACCGCCCCGGCTCTGCGGCGACGGTGGCCCGCGCGGCGACCGCGCTGCGTCGCGGGGACGTCGCCGCGGCGGCGGCGGCCGTGCCGGCGATCGCCGGTGGTTTCCTCGCGACCGATGCCGCCACCCAGCTGCTGGGCACATCGCCTGCGACGGCAGCGGCGACGCAGCTGCTCGCGGCGGCTCCGGTGGCAGCCACGGAGCAGAAGCGCAAGCGCAGCCCGTGGACATGGCCCCTGATCGCGCTCATCGCCCTGCTGGTGATCGTCCTCGGCGGCACGTTGATCGCCCTGTTCGCGAACCGGGGCGATTCGGCGCCGCCCTCGACGCCGAGCGTGTCGAGTTCGACCCCGTCGAACAGCCCGACGCCGTCCGAGTCGGCCACCCCGGTGAGCATTGCGAGCCTCAACCTCGTCGGAATGACCTGCACCGAGGCCTTCTCGAAGGCCACGAGTGCCGGCCTCACCCCCGCGACCGGGGCGAACCCGCCGGCAGCACCGTCGAGCGACAAGGTGAACACGGTCGCATCGACGTCGCCGAGCAGTGGCAACGTGCCGGCCGGATCCACGATCACGATCACCTGTTACGGCGCGGTGCAGTCGCTCCCGGCCCCGTCCGCAGGCGTGACGTATGAGATCGCCGGTGCGCCGGTGACGCAGGTCCCGGCGGGAAGCACCGTCACGGTGAAGTGGAGCGCCTACACGTGCCCGAGCGGCACGGGGTCGGTCTCCAGCTACACGGTGCAGATCGTCCAGAACGCGGTGTTCGCGAACGGAACTCAGACGCTCACGGTCGACGCGAACACGACCACCGCGCAGATTCAGGTCACCGGTGCATCCGGCAACCGCGTCGGAGTCACCTACACGGCGACCTGCAGCGGTGGGACCGGGCAGACGCAGCAGACCACGCCGCAGGCGCCCCAGGTGGAGGCGACGATCGTCGGCGCGTCCACCCCGACACCTAGCGCGACCACTCCCTGAACACCCCCTCCATGGGGTCGGTCCTCGGCAGGCCTAGGCTTGCCGAGGACCAAGGAGTGATGTGAGCGACGAACCACGCGTGCTCGACGGGCGCTACCGCCTCGACGAGCTCATCGGACGCGGCGGCATGGCGAGCGTCTACCGCGGCTACGACGTGACCCTCGGGCGCGAGGTGGCCATCAAGCTCCTCGCCCGCGAACTGGCGTCTGACGACGGCTTCCGCACGAGGTTCCGTCTCGAGGCGCAGTCGGCATCGAGGATGTCCCATCCGACGATCGTGCGTGTGTACGACGCGGGGGAGACGACGACGACCTTTCCCGACGGCACCGTGGTGCCGGAGCCGTACATCGTCATGGAGCTCGTTCGCGGCACGCTCGTGAAGGATCTCATCGGCGACGAGCCGCTCTCCGTCGAAGACGCCGTGCGCATCACCGACGGCATCCTCGAGGCTCTGCAGTACTCCCATCGCGCGGGCGTCATCCACCGGGACATCAAGCCGGGCAATGTCATGGTGACGCCGACCGGTCAGGTGAAGGTGATGGACTTCGGCATCGCCCGCGCCGTCTCCGACGGGTCCTCGACGGTGGCCGAGACGACGCAGATCCTCGGCACGGCCTCGTACTTCTCGCCCGAGCAGGCCAAGGGCGAGACGGTCGACGCCCGCGCAGATCTCTACTCGGCTGGCGTCGTGCTGTTCGAACTGCTCACCGGGCATCCGCCGTTCCGGGGCGACACTCCGGTCGCCGTCGCGTATCAGCACGTGAGCGAGGCACCGGCCGCGCCGAGCGATGAGCGCGATGACGTGCCGCCTATCATCGACGCCGTCGTCTCCCGGGCTCTCGCGAAGGATCCCTTCGACAGATTCCCGGATGCCGCGGCCTTCCGCGGCGCGCTCGCCTCCGCGCTCCGGGGGGTCGCGTCCGACGAACCGCCCGCTCCGACGCCCACCGAGGTCTCCGACGTGCTGTTCGCTCCGAGCACCCGCGAGGCGACGGCCACGGCGCAGTCGCTGCGGCGCCTGTCGACGACCCGCGCGACGACGAGGACCTCGCCCGCACCGACCACCCTCTGGATCTGGATCGGAACCGCGATCGCGGCGGTCGTGCTGATCGCCGTGCTCGCCTGGGTGATCGCGGCCCGAGCCGGCGCCGGCGCCGAAGCCCCGCCCCACACGGTGCCCGACGTCGCGCAGGTGGCCTTCACGAAGGCGAGCGGCACGCTCAGCGAAGCGGGCTTCACCGTGCAGCAGCGCGCCGAAGCGAGCACGACGGTCGCGTCCGGCAATGTCATCCGCACCGATCCCGCCGCGGGCACCGTGAGCGCGCAGGGGGCGACCGTCGTGGTCTACGTGTCGACGGGTGTGCCCATGGTTCCCGTGCCGACGCTGCAGGGCCTTTCCCAGGATGCCGCCACCTCCGTACTCACGAACGCCGGCCTCGCTCTCGGCGCGGTGACCCAGCAGGACGATCCGACGGCGAAGTCCGGGACGGTGCTGTCCGCGAGCAGCGCGGCGGGCACCAACGTCCCGGCCGGCACGTCGATCGCACTCGTGGTGGCGACCGGAAAAGTCGCTCTCCCCGACCTGACCGGCTTCACGGTCTCCGCCGCGGAGTCCCAGTTGCAGAAGCTCGGCTTGACCCCTGCGCAGACCAACGATGAGTCCTGCACGGCGAGCAAGCCGCCCACGGTGAAGGTGATGTCGGTCGCGCCCGGCGAGGTGCCGATTCAGTCGACGGTCACGCTCACGGTCTGCGCCGGCTGAGCCAACGCACCCCGGTGCGGGGAGAGGGAGGATCCGCGCGCCGCGGCATCCGGAATCCCCACGGATTCGAGCCAGGTGCCCAGCAGCAGATATCCGCCCTCGGTGAGCACGCTCTCGGGATGGAACTGCACACCGTCGACCCGCGCAGTGCGATGCGTGATCGCCATGACGGTTCCACTCGACGTGCGCGCGGTGACCCGCAGCTCGTCGGGGAGCGCCTCCTCGACGACAGCCAGCGAGTGGTAGCGTCCGACGATCGCGGGACGAGGCATCCGCGCCAGCACGCCGCTCGCGTCGTGCTCGATGCGCGACGTCATCCCGTGGCGCAGTTCCGGCGCCTCCTCGACGCGCCCGCCGAGGGCCACGGCGATCACCTGATGGCCGAGGCAGACACCGAGAAGAGGGATGTCCCGGCTCATCGCCAGCGGAACGGCCGCGAGCGAGGCCCGAGCGTCCTCGGGCCGGCCGGGGCCCGGCGAGATCACGACCGCGTCGGCGCGCTGCACGAGCGCCTCGACATCGGCCGTCGCGAGACGGGTCGCGTCGCTCACGTCGACCTGCGCCCCGAGCTCGCGCAGATACCCGACGAGGGTGTGGACGAAACTGTCGCGGTTATCGAGGACGACGACGCGTGCGGTCATCCCACCGTGACGTCTTGATTGCTGGTGATCGAGGCGATGAAGGGGAACGCCCAGAACACGAGGCCGTAGAGCACGGCCGCCGCGAGCACGACGAGGATGATGACCCGAACCCACCAGGGGCCGAGCAGGATGCGCCAGAGAGCTCCGTACATCAGGGGGACACCTCCGTGAGGGACGCCGGCGGTCCTGCCGAGCGCGGGGTGAAGGACTCGAACACGCTGTAGGCGACGATGCGCTCGTCCGCCGAATACATGGGGCTGCAGCTGGTCATCGTCATGTACCGGCCGGAGGCGGGGACATCCGGCACCTGCGGCACCGGCAGCAGCACGTCGACGGCGGTCGGCTTCACGTATTCGAGCGTCCGGAATCGGTAGGTGTACCAGCCGTCGGGGGTCTCGACGACGATCGCGTCACCGACGTGGAGATCGGCGATGCGGTGGAAGGGGGCGCCGAACGTCGTGCGGTGCGCCGCGAGGGCGAAGTTCCCCTCCTGCCCCGGCATCTGCGTCCCCGGGTAGTGCCCGATGCCGATCGGGTCGAGTGTTCCCTGCCGTGTCACTCCGCCGGCGATCGCCACGTTGTAGTCCGAGCCGAAGCGGGGGATGTGCATGGTGGCGAAGATCTGCGCGTTCGCGGGCTGCGGAAGATCGGGCGGCGCCGCGGTCACGGGCTCGCCGCTGGTCGTGGGAGACGGCGAGGGTTCGGTTGTCGCCTCGGTCTGCCACTGCTGCGAGAGGGAGTTTCCGACCGAGTTCTGCTGGGCCCCGATGATGGAGTCGCCCCACCACATCTGCCAGGACACGTAGAGGAGCGCCAGCACTCCGGCCGTGATGAGGATCTCCCCGATGACACCGATCACGCTCACGCGGTGGCGGCGGGGAGCCTGCGGTGAGGCCGACGTCTCCGACGACGACGCGACGGCGCGACGATGGCGACGCAGCGGCGGCTCGGGTTCGGTCACACTCGGATTGTACGTTCCGCGGAGCTGAAGCATCCCCCCGATAGACTGTGCCGCATGGCATCCAAGCGCACGGACGACCAGCGACCCGCAGCCACCTCGGGTGAGCCCGCCCCGAACCCCGCGTGGTTCAAGCCGATCATGATCGGTCTCATGCTCCTCGGCCTCGCCTGGGTGCTCGTGTTCTACCTCAGCGGTTCGCAGTTCCCGATCCCGAACCTCGGCGCGTGGAACCTCGTCATCGGCTTCGGCATCGCCTTCGTCGGGTTCCTCATGACGACCCGCTGGCGCTGAGCCGCGGCATCCGAATTACACCGCTGTCATTCATCCCCACCTGTGGATGACGCTGTGGAAAACTCCGCCGATCAGCCGTAGATCGCGAGCGGGATCAGCATCAGCGCGAACAGCGCGAGCGTGACCACGGTCAGCAGCACGATCTGACGCACCCGCTGGTCCCGACGACGCGTCCGCGCGAACACGAGGCCGACGACGGCGCCCGCGACGAGTCCGCCGAGGTGCGTCTGCCACGAGATTCCGAACCCGGGCACGAACCCGATCACCAGGTTCACCGCGAGCACGACGAGGATCCCCGTGATCTGGGCACCGAGATGGCGGGCGATGATGACCAGCGCGCCGAAGAGCCCGAAGATCGCACCCGATGCCCCGAGCACGGGAGTCGGGAAGGCGAGCAGGGTCACTGCCACCCAGCCGCCGAGCGCACTGATCAGGTAGAGCGCGAGGAAGCGGCCCCTCCCGAGCAACGGCTCCATGATGCGACCGATCATCCAGAGCGAGAGCATGTTGAGCCCGATGTGCAGGATGCTGCTGTGCACCAGTGCGCCGGTCACCAGTCGCCAGGGTTCGAACGTGCCCAGAAGCGACGGGTAGAGCGCGGGCGCGTAGAAGACGAACCACTGCGTCGAGGCCGGGATGATCTGCTGGATCACATAGAAGACGGCCGTGATGGCGATGATCGCGTAGGTCACCACCGGCTGTCCGCGCAGCGCAACAGAGGTCGACCCTCCCGCCCGGCCCCAGCGGCGCTGCGCTCGGGCCTGGGCGGGAGTCTGGTCACGGCGCTGCTGCGCGATGCACTCGGGACAGATGACGCCGACGGCCGCCTGGGTCTGGCATTCGGGGCAGATCGTGCGCAGGCACCGCTGGCAGAGCACGAAGCTCTGCCGGTCGGGATGCCGGTAGCAGAAGTTCTCGCGATTGCGCGCGAAGTCGGCGCTGGTCACCGCTGTGGTCAGGCCGCGACGATGTCGATCGACTCGATGACCACCGGCTCGACCGGACGGTCGCCCGCAGCGGTCGGCACCGCGGCGATGGCGTCGACCACGGCGCGCGAGGCGTCGTCGGCGACCTCGCCGAAGATCGAGTGCTTGCCCTGCAGCCACGGCGTCGGGTCGGTCGTGATGAAGAACTGCGAGCCGTTCGTTCCCTCGGCCTTGCCCGTGATGGCGTTCCGGCGGAGTCCGGCGTTCGCCATCGCGAGGACGTACGGCTTCTGGAAGGTCAGCTCGGGGTGGATCTCGTCGTCGAACTGGTAGCCGGGCCCGCCGATGCCCTGTCCGAGCGGATCACCGCCCTGGATCATGAAGCCGGGGATGATGCGGTGGAAGATGACGTCCTTGTACAGGGCGCCCTCTCCCGGCTGACCCGTCGCCGGGTTGGTCCAGGCCTGCGAGCCGTCCGAGAGGCCGGTGAAGTTCTGCACCGTGCGCGGGGCGTGGTCCCCGAAGAGGTTGACGACGATGTCGCCGTGGTTCGTGTGGATGGTGGCGACTGCCGTGTGAAGAGCCATGCGTACATTCTCACAGAGTTCCCTGCAACCCCGCCCGGCCGCGGCGCCCGATTCTGGCAATATGGGCGGTACCCATCCCATCGAAAAGGGGGTCCGCTCGTGAGTCTCACCCGCAAGCGCAAAAAGGAGCTGCGCAAGCTCCAGAACCAGGTGAACAAGCTGTGGGAAGCCCAGCAGGTCGTGCTCGGCGAGGCTGCCGGCGCCGCCCGCGAGGCCGGCCGGCAGCTCGGCAACTACAACCGTGAGCACGTGGTTCCGGCCGTGCAGCAGGGGTACGAGACCTATGCGGCTCCCTACGTCGACCGTGGGGTGAAGGCGTCCAAGCGCGTGCTGAGCGACGCCGTCGTGCCGGCGGCCGGTGCTCTCGTCGGTGGTGCTCTGTCGGTATGGGATGCCGCGAACGACACACGTGGCCGCATCGCCGCGGGCCGTGGCCTCGAGCTTCCCGATGCGGCGCTGTTCCAGAAGCGCGCCGCCGGCTACAGCAAGAAGGCGACGAAGAAGCTGTCCGCCAAGCTCGCGGCGCTCGAGCCGCAGCGCAAGGGCATCGGCGCGGGCGGGGTGATCGCCATCATCCTCGGTGCGGCCGCTGCCATCGGTGTGCTCTACGCCGCGTGGCAGACCCTGCGCGCCGACGACGAGCTGTGGGTCGCGGACGACCCGCTGCGCGCGCCCGACGCCTGAGTCGCGAACATCGAGGGGGCGGGAGGATGTCGACATCCTCCCGCCCCCCTTCGCGCGTGTGGTGGTCAGTCGATGAGGCCGGCGAAGCGTAGCGAGATGTCGACCAGGCTCACCCGGCGCAGGGCAGCGACCTCGGTGAGCGAGAACCACCGCGCCTCGTCCGTCGAGCCGTCGGCCTCGTTGCGTAGCGCGCCTCCCACGGTCTCCGCGCGGTAGATGATCCTCAGCGCGTGAAGGGGTGACGCCGCTCCCGGGAACCGCTTTCCCGCCGGGATCACCTGCGAATCGATGCCGAGCAGCGCGCCGATGCGGGCCTCGTAGCCGGTCTCCTCGTCCACCTCGCGGCGAGCGGCGTCGATCGGGTCCTCTCCGGGGTCGATGCCCCCGCCCGGCATCGTCCATCCGCTCCGGCCGCCTTCGTTCCAGTGGGCGAGGAGCACCCTCCCCTCCGCATCGGTGATGACGGCGTACGCGGCGACCCGGATGTCCATGTCCGAAGCCTACGACCCGTGCTCTCGGGGCGGGCTGGGCGGCCGGGCGTACACTGTCCGGCACGCCTGACATCGCCACCTTCCTCACCACTTGGCGCGCCGATCCCCTCACGATCGTCGTGCTGCTCGTCGCGGGCGCAAGCTATCTCTGGGGCGTGAGAGCCGCGCGCCGCCGCGGGGTGGAGTGGCCGCTGACGCGCACGCTGCTGTTCTTCGGTCTGGGCCTCGGCTCGTACGCGGTCGTGGAGCTCGGATTCCTCGGCGTCTATTCCGGCGAGCTTCGCTGGGCATTCACGACCCGCATCGCACTGCTGATCTTCGTGGTTCCGGCCGGAGTGGTGGTGGGCCGCCCTCTCGAGCTCGCCGAGGCGGCGACCGGCCCGACCGGCGCGGCGCGCATCGCTCGACTCCTCGCCTCGCGGCTCGTGCGCCTGTTCGGAAATGCGATGTTCGCGACCGTCTTCGTCGCCGCGATCTTCTGCGTCTTCCTCACGCCTCTCGCCGGTGCCCTGCGCTCGAACCCGCTGACCGATGCCCTCCTGGGGGTGATCGTCCCGATTGTCGGGGTGGTTCTGGTCCTGCCGATGGCCGCGCTCTCCGCGGTGCACACCGGTCTGTTCATCACCATCGAGTTCCTGCTGGCCTTCGTCGAGCTGCTCATCGACTCGGTGCCCGGCATCCTGCTGCGACTTAACGACTCGGTGGTGGATGCCGCGGCCACCACGACCTCCTCGCTCGGGTGGTGGCCGAACCCCTTGCACGACCAGCACCTCGCGGGTGACATGCTGTGGTTCATCGCCGAGGTCGCAGACGTGCCGGTGCTCGTCATCCTGCTCCTGCGATGGATGCGCAGCGATCGACGCGAGGCCACCCAGTACGACGAGCTCGACGACGACGAGTACGAGCGTCTGACCCAGGAGCACCTGCGCGGGGGTCGCGCCGAGAGCGCCTGACCCGGCGTTCATCGGGTTGTGGAAAACCCCCTCGCGCGTCGGCGACGCGTGGCTAGCGTGGCGCTGTGTTGCCCGATGCGGAGGAGACGATCGCGCAGGTCGAGGCGGATGCCCGCCTGACCCAGGAGCGCGCTGACAAGATGCCGGCCTTCCAGGCCGCGATGGCGGAGGTGCGCGGCAGCGCGTACTCGGCCGCCAAGGACGTGTTCGTCGAGGTGGATGCCACCGGTCGGGTGACCGGCCTCCGCCTCGGCGATCAGGCCGTTGCGCGCGGTGCGCGACGGCTCACCCAGGAGATCCTCGCGGTGATCGCGGTCGCCCAGGACGACGTGCAGGAAAAGGCGCTGCGGCGCGTGTCCCGGTTGCTCGGTGACGACGACCCGATCGTCAGCGAGCTTCGCGCCGCGGCATCCGCGCCCCCCGTGGAGAGGACGACGTGATGGGCGACGAGATCGCGCTCGACTTCGACAGGCTGAGGCATCACGCCGCGCTCGTCGAATCCCTCGCCGACGACGTGACCCGGGCGATCGGCGCACTGCGCGGGGGCGATCTCGCCTCGGACGCGTTCGGCATCCTGTGCGCGTTCCTCGTGCCTCCCTCGCTCGCGATGACCGCAGCGGCCACGGGCATGTTCGGTACGAACGAGTCATTGCTGCTGCGCACGGCAGGGCAGCTGCGGGGCACGGCTCAGCAGTGGGAGCAGCTCGAGGCCGACATCGTCACGACACTGCATGATCTCGAGAGGGCGATGGACTGATGACCCCTTCTGCACAGACGCTCGCCGCCCCCTACGCGGGCACTCGCCTTCTCGAGGACGGCCGGGCGTTGTCGACCGCGATCCAGAACGGCAACTGGCTCGATGGCGGCATCGCGTTCTTCGACACCCTCAGCAGCGCTGCCGCCGCCGCGGCCGATCCGATCGGAACGATCGCGAGCGCCGGACTCGGGTGGGTGATCAACCTTCTCGGCCCGCTCAAGTCCTGGCTGGAACAGCTCGCCGGGAGCGAGGCGAGTGTCAGCGGCGTCGCGTCCCAGTGGACGAGCGCGGGTGCGTCGATGCGCAGCGCCGGGTCGACGCTCGCCGCGCGGACGAGCGATCTCGAGGGGCTGTCGGGAGCGACGGTGATCGCGTATCTGCGGTTCGCGCAAGAGACGTCGCGTCAGTTGACCGCTTCCGGCGATTGGGCGGATTCGGTCTCGAGCGGACTGACGACAGCCTCAGGTCTCGTGGCGCGTATGCAGAGCGTCGTGAAGTCGGCGATCTCGAAGGTGCTCGCCACGGCGATCGAAGCCATGGCGGTGGTGGCGGCATCCTTCGGACTCGGAATGGGCTACGCGATCGCCCGGGTCGTCACGCGCGTCAACGAGATGGTCAACAAGGTCGCGAAGCCCATCGTGCAGGTGCTGCGGTCGGTGAAGTCCCTCGTCGGCTTCGTGCAGCAGATGCGGTCCCTGTTCGACAGCACGTCGTCGCTCATCGCGACGCTGGCCGGCAACTCGCCCGCAGCGACGGTCGTGACCGCCGGCGGGACGGTGGATGCCGCGGCCGCGACGCAGCTCGGATCCACGGGCTATGACCGACTCACCCTCGCGGGCGGCGCTGCAGACCTCGACCGCACGCGCATCGACGCCGGGATGACCGGCGTCGGCGCCCCGGGCTCGGCGACGGGGGTCGCTGCACTCACCGTCGACGGCTCGTTGGGTGGAGGGGTATCCGGAGGAGCGGGCTTCTCGATCGCATCGGTCGGTGCGCCGACGAGCACGGGCATCTCCGCCGCGGGCCTCGTGGGATCGACCTCGGCGGGAACGGATCCCGCCGGAACCGTCGCCGGCACGACGGCCGCCGGTGCGGCGGCCGCGCGGATGATGCATCCCGGCGTCGCCGGATCGGGTCCGATGTCCGATCAGAGATCGGCCGCCCCGCAACGCGGGGGAAAGCGACGGGGCGTACGTATCGTCTCGGACGACGACGACTGAGTTCGCATCGGAACGTCGAACGGCCGGTCCTTCGGGACCGGCCGTCGTTGTGTTGTGGAGCCTAGGAGATTCGAACTCCTGACATCCTGCTTGCAAAGCAGGCGCTCTACCAGCTGAGCTAAGGCCCCGGAGGGAGAAGAGTGGGGCTACCAGGACTTGAACCTGGGACCTCTTCATTATCAGTGAAGCGCTCTAACCGCCTGAGCTATAGCCCCGTGCGACGGCTCGGCCGTCAACCTCCAAGACTTTACCCGACGCCTCCTCATTTCACGAATTCGACGTCGCCGATGCTCACGGCGCAGGCAAGCCATGCCTTCGTTGCCGAGGCCCGATCCGGGTCGATTTACTGGACGCATGACCCAGGAATCCACGGAGCACGCCGAGCCGCACAACGGTGGTGTGAGCCAGCGTCTCAACTGGCTGCGCGCCGGTGTGCTCGGCGCGAACGACGGCATCGTGTCCGTCGCGTCCCTCGTCGTCGGTGTCGCCGGTGCGACGACCGACGTGCCCGCTCTGCTGACGGCCGGCATCGCCGGCCTCGTCGGTGGCGCCGTGTCGATGGCCCTCGGGGAATACGTGTCGGTGAGCAGTCAGCGCGACAGCGAGCGGGCGCTCATCGAGAAGGAGAAGCGCGAGCTGCTCGAGATGCCCGAGGAGGAGCTCGAAGAGCTCACCCAGCTCTATCAGCAGCGCGGGATCTCGCGGGAGACCGCAGAGAAGGTGGCGGCCGAGCTCACCGCTCACGATGCCCTCGCGGCGCACCTCGAGGTCGAGCTCGGCATCGACCAGGATGACCTGGTCAGCCCGTGGCAGGCCGCGTTCTCCTCGGCGATCGCGTTCACGGCCGGCGCGATCCTTCCGCTTCTGGCGATCCTCCTGCCGCCCCCGGGCCTGCGTGTGCCGATCACATTCGTCGTGGTGATCATCGCGCTGGCGCTGACCGGAACGATCTCCGCGAAGCTCGGCGGCAGCGGTCGCCGCAA
The DNA here is from genome assembly GCF_001725695.1 of Microbacterium sp. SCN 71-21. NCBI lineage: Bacteria > Bacillati > Actinomycetota > Actinomycetes > Micrococcales > Microbacteriaceae > Microbacterium > Microbacterium sp. SCN 71-21. The sequence goes on along the minus strand of NZ_MEGA01000002.1, from coordinate 9,215 downwards.
GGCGGCGCTGCGCCTGGTGATCGGTGGCGCGCTCGCGCTCGTGGTCACCTACCTGATCGGTCACCTGCTCGGCACCGCCGGCATCGTCTGAGACGGTATGACGAAGGGCCCTGCCGTACGGCGGGGCCCTTCGTCATACCGTCGGTCAGTTCGAGGTGAACCCGACCAGCAGTCCGCCGGTCACCTTGACGGCGAAGTTGTAGATTCCCGCGACGACAGCGCCGAGCACCGTCACCACGATGAGGTTGATGATGGCGACGACCGCGGCGAAGGCGAGCACCTGCGGCAGGCCGATCGTGTGGCTGAGGATGAACGTGCCGCCCGAGATCGACGACGTGAACTCGTCGGCCTTCGAGAGCACACCGGTCGCCGCGACGGCGGCGTAAACCACGACATAGGCGACGACCGTCACGATCGCGAGCGCCACCGCGGCGAGGAAGGAGAGCTTCACAGCCGTCCAGAAGTCGACGTAGACCAGACGCAGTCGCACCTGCTTGGTGCTGGCGCCCTTCGAGCTGCTGGACTTCTTCGCGAGCTTGTCCGCTACGGTGCTCATGCCTCAGTGTTCTCCTCAGTACCTACGTCGACGCCGTCGGACTCGGCCGGGGCATCGGATGTCTCGGCGAGACCTCGCTCGCCGTTGCGAGCGATCGCGAGGATGCGATCGTCGTCGTCGGGCCGGGCGAACACGACTCCCATCGTGTCGCGTCCCTTCGCCGGGACCTCGGCCACGGCAGAGCGTACCACCTTGCCACTTGCGAGAACCACGAGAACCTCGTCGTCCTCGCCCACGATGAGGCCGCCGGCGAGGTCGCCTCGGTCGTCGTGGAGCTTGGCCACCTTGATGCCGAGTCCACCGCGGCTCTGCACCCGGTACTGATCCACGTCGGTGCGCTTCGCGTAGCCGCCTTCGGTCACGACGAACACGAATCCTTCGTCGTGGACGACCGACGCCGACAGCAGGCTGTCATCCCCGCGGAAGGCCATGCCCTTCACACCTTCGGTGGAGCGACCCATCGGACGCAGTGCGTCGTCGGTCGCGGTGAAGCGCAGAGACATGCCGTGCCGCGAGATCAGCAGCACATCGTCGGACTCGTCGACGAGCAGCGCGCTCGTCACCTCGTCGCCCTCGCGCAGCTTGACCGCGATGACGCCGCCCTGACGGTTGGTGTCGTACTCACCGAGTCGCGTCTTCTTCACGAGGCCCGACCGCGTGGCCAGCACGAGATAGGGCGAGGTCGCGTAGTCGCGGATGTCGAGGATCTGCGCCACCTGCTCGTCCGGCTGCAGGGCGAGCAGGTTCGCGACGTGCTGACCCTTCGCATCGCGTCCGGCCTCGGGCACTTCATAGCCCTTGGCCCGGTACACCCGGCCCTTGGTGGTGAAGAACAGCAGCCAGTGGTGCGTGGTCGTCACGAAGAAGTGCTCGACGACGTCGTCCGCGCGCAGCTGCGCGCCCTTCACACCCTTGCCGCCGCGGTGCTGCGAGCGGTAGTTGTCGCTGCGGGTGCGCTTGATGTATCCGTCACGGGTGATCGTGACGACCATCTCCTCCTCGGGGATGAGGTCCTCGATGGACATGTCGCCGTCGAAGCCGAACAGGATCTCGGTGCGACGCTCGTCGCCGAACTTCTCGACGATCTCACTCAGCTCGTCGCGCACGATCGTGCGCTGGCGCTCGGGGCTCGCGAGGATGCCCTTGTAGTCGGTGATCTGCTCCTCGAGGGCGGATGCCTCATCCATGATCTTCTGACGCTCGAGCGCCGCCAGGCGCCGCAGCTGCATCGTGAGGATCGCGTCGGCCTGCACGTCGTCGATGTCGAGGAGCGTCTTCAGTCCTTCACGCGCGTCGTCGACAGTGGTCGACCGGCGGATGAGCGCGATGACCTCGTCGAGCGCGTCGAGCGCCTTGAGGTAGCCGCGCAGGATGTGCATGCGCTCCTCCGCCTTGCGCAGGCGGAACTGGGTGCGACGCACGATCACGTCGAGCTGGTGGTCGATCCAGTGGCTGACGAAGCCGTCGATCGACAGGGTGCGCGGTACGCCGTCGACGATCGCGAGCATGTTTGCGCCGAAGTTGTCCTGCAGCTGCGTGTGCTTGTACAGGTTATTGAGCACGACCTTCGCGACGGCGTCGCGCTTGAGCACGATGACCAGGCGCTGACCCGTGCGCTCGCTCGACTCGTCGCGTATGTCGGCGATGCCGGCGATCTTGCCGTCACGGGCGAGGTCGCGGATCTTGATCGCGACGTTGTCGGGGTTGACCTGGTACGGCAGCTCGGTGACGACCAGGCACGTGCGGCCCTGGATCTCCTCGACGTTGACGACGGCGCGCATCGTGATCGAGCCACGACCCGTGCGGTAGGCCTCGATGATGCCGCGGGTGCCGAGGATCTGCGCCGACGTGGGGAAGTCCGGCCCCTTGATGCGGGCGATCAGGGCGTCCTGCAGCTCGTGAGCGGATGCCTCGGGGTGCTCGAGCGCCCACAGCACACCGTCGGCCACCTCGCGCAGGTTGTGCGGCGGGATGTTCGTGGCCATGCCCACGGCGATGCCGACGGAGCCGTTGACGAGCAGATTCGGGAACCGGGCCGTGAGGACCTTCGGCTCCTGCGTCTGACCGTCGTAGTTGTCCTGGAAGTCGACGGTCTCCTCTTCGATGTCGCGCACCATCTCGAGGGCGAGCGGAGCCATCTTGGTCTCGGTGTAGCGGGGGGCGGCCGCCTCGAGGTTCCCGGCGGAGCCGAAGTTGCCCTGGCCGAGCGCGAGCGGGTAGCGCAGCGACCACGGCTGCACGAGTCGCACGAGGGCGTCATAGATGGGGGCATCGCCGTGCGGGTGGTACTGGCCCATCACCTCGCCGACCACGCGGGCGCACTTGGAGTACGACTTGTCGGGGCGGAAGCCACCGTCGTACATGCCGTAGATCACGCGTCGGTGCACGGGCTTGAGGCCGTCGCGCACGTCGGGCAGCGCGCGCCCGACGATGACGCTCATCGCGTAGTCGAGGTAGCTGCGCTGCATCTCCGACTGCAGGTCGACCTGGTCGATCCTGCCGTGGTTGTGCTCGGATGCCTCGTCGGGCCGGACGTCGTCAGTCATAGTCGTTCAATCTCGTTCGTGTGATCCGGGGCGCGGGGTGGCGGGCCTCAGATATCGAGGAATCGCACGTCCTTGGCGTTGCGCTGGATGAAGGAGCGGCGGGATTCGACGTCCTCTCCCATGAGGGTCGAGAAGATCTCGTCGGCGGCCGCCGCGTCCTCGATGGTCACCTGCAGCAGCGTGCGGGTGACCGGGTCCATCGTCGTCTCCCACAGCTCCTTCGGGTTCATCTCGCCCAGACCCTTGTATCGCTGGATGCCGTTGTCCTTCGGGATGCGCTTTCCGCTCGCGATGCCGTCGGCCAGCAGCGCATCGCGCTCACGGTCGCTGTAGACGTACTGGTGGTCGGAGTTCGACCACTTCAGGCGGTACAGCGGGGGCTGGGCGAGGTAGACGTAACCGGCCTCGATGAGTCCGCGCATGTAGCGGAAGAGCAGAGTGAGCAGCAGCGTCGTGATGTGCTGACCGTCGACGTCGGCATCGGCCATCAGCACGATCTTGTGATAACGGGCCTTCGTGATGTCGAAGTCCTCACCGATGCCCGTGCCGAAGGCCTGGATCATCTCGGTGATCTCCTTGTTGCCGAGCGCACGGTCGAGTCGTGCGCGCTCGACGTTGAGCACCTTGCCGCGCAGCGCCAGGATCGCCTGCGTGTGCGGGTTGCGCCCCTGCACCGCCGAACCGCCGGCGGAGTTTCCCTCGACGAGGAAGATCTCACTGATCGAGGGGTCCTTGCTCGTGCAGTCCTTCAGCTTCTCCGGCATCGACGCGGACTCGAACACGCTCTTGCGCCGGGCCGTCTCGCGGGCCTTGCGCGCGGCGATGCGCGCGGTCGCGGCGTCGATCGCCTTGCGCACGATGTTCTTCGCCTGTGCCGGGTTGCGGTCGAACCAGTCGCCGAGCTGGTCGCCGACGACCTTCTGCACGAACGCCTTGGCCTCTGTGTTGCCGAGCTTCGTCTTGGTCTGTCCCTCGAACTGCGGCTCGGAGAGCTTCACCGAGATGACGGCGGTGAGCCCTTCGCGCACGTCGTCGCCCGAGAGGTTGTCGTCCTTCTCCTTGAGCAGGCCCTGGGCGCGCGCGTACTTGTTGACGAGCGTGGTGAGCGCGGCGCGGAAGCCCTCTTCATGCGTTCCGCCCTCGTGCGTGTTGATGGTGTTCGCGTAGGTGAACACGTTCTCGGTGTACGAGGTGGTCCACTGCATCGCGATCTCGAGGGCGATCTTCTTCTCGGTGTCCTCCGAGTCGAAGTCGATGATCTCGTCGTTGACCGCTTCGATCTTGCGCACCGAGTTGAGGTACTGCACGTAATCGACGAGTCCGCGCTCGTACAGATAGACGTCGCTGGGCTGACGGATGACCGGGGAGCCGTCGACATCCTCTTCGTACGCCTCGTCGGCACGCTCGTCACGGAGGGCGATGGTGAGCCCCTTGTTGAGGAAGGCCATCTGCTGGAAGCGCGTGCGCAGCGTGTCGTAGTCGAAGACGACCGTCTCGAAGATCTCGGGGTCGGGCCAGAAGGTGATGGTGGTGCCGGTCTCGTCGGTCTCCTCGCCCTTCGCGAGGGGGGCGACAGGGGCGCCGCCGGACGTGTACGACTGCCGCCAGACGTGGCCCTGACGCTTGACCTCGACCTCGAGACGTGTGGAGAGCGCGTTCACCACCGAGGAGCCGACGCCGTGGAGACCACCCGATACGGCGTAGCCGCCGCCGCCGAACTTGCCGCCCGCGTGCAGCACGGTGAGCACGACCTCGACGGTCGACTTGCCCTCTGTCTTGTGGATGTCGACGGGGATGCCGCGCCCGTTGTCGATCACGCGCACCGCACCGTCCGCGAGGATCGTCACGTCGATCGTGTCGCAGTAGCCGGCGAGGGCTTCGTCGACCGAGTTGTCGACGATCTCGTAGACGAGGTGGTGGAGGCCGCGGGGACCGGTCGATCCGATGTACATGCCGGGGCGCTTGCGCACCGCCTCGAGGCCTTCGAGCACCTGAATGGCATCGGCGCCGTACTCACCCGGCGTGGACGCGGGAGCCTTCTTCTCGGAGTTCTCGGGTCCGCTGGCAGGGTTTTCAGACGTCATAGGTTTCGAGCGCTCCGGATAGGTCGGCGATACCGGTCCAGTCTACCGCGCCGAGCGGTTTCGCGGGCCCTGTACGCCCGTATGGCGGGATGAAATGATCCGAGCCACCGACGGACGTGCCTCAGCCGTAGGTATCGCGAGGGCCGCGCCCTGGAACCGTTCTGGGGCCCCATTTCCACGAGGGGACGTCGGGTCCGATGAAGCGCACTGCGTCGACGCCCGCGTCCGGGAACCGTCGTGTGATCTCGCTGACGATCTGTGCGCGCATCAGCGTGAGCTGCTTCGCCCACGCGGTCGAGTCGCACTCGACGGTCAATCGGCCATCGTCGAGCGAGAGTGGTCGTGTGTGCTGCGCGGTCTCGGCGCCGGCGACCTCCCGCCACTGGAGGATGATGTCCTCTCGGGCGAGCGCCCCGGTCCACCCGGCATCGCGCGTCAGCGCGTCGACCACATCGCCGAGGCCCTTCGGATCGCGACCGGGCGCGAACGGGGCATCCTCGTCGTCGACCACGGGCCGACGGCCGCGCCGTTTCGCTCGCGGCGACGGCTCGAGACCGCGCAGTCGCCGATAGGTCGCGATGGTCTCCGGAACACCCGGTTCATCCATCGCTGACCCCGACGATCTGACCGCTGTCGATGCGCACCGTGCGCCCTCGGAGCGCCGCAGGCACATCGGCCTCCACAGCCGCCGTCACGATCACCTGCTCGAAATCGTGGATGACGCCGGCGAGCCGGGTGCGACGGTCGGCGTCGAGCTCCGCGAACACATCGTCGAGGATGAGCACGGGATCCCCCGTGGAGCGCTCTTCCCGCAGGAGCGCGGCGGAGGCGAGACGGAGCGACAGCGCCGCCGACCACGATTCGCCGTGCGACGCGTAGCCCTTCACCGGGAGTCCGCGCACGCTCACCAGCAGATCGTCGCGGTGCGGACCGACGAGAGTCAACCCCCGGTCGAGCTCGATCGAGCGTCGCGCGGTCAGGGCCTGACGGAACGCCGTCGCAGTGTCGGATGCCGCGGCCACCTCCGAGGCCGATTCGTCCTCCTCGGGATCACCTCCGTCGATGGAGCGCACCCAACGGACGCTGGGGTCATGGTCCGCGCCCGCGATCGAGGCGTAGGCGCTCGCCAGCGGACCCGCGATGTCGACGGCCAACCCCTGGCGTGCGTCGATGATCTGTGCGCCGAGCTCGATGAGCTTGTCGTCCCACACGTCGAGCGTGGCGAGCCCCGAACCCTGCACCCCGCGCGCCCGCGCCGACTTCAGCAGGGTGTTGCGCTGGCGCAGCACCCGGTCGTAGTCGCCCAGAACGGCAGACATCCGCGGGTGGCGCTGCACGAGCAGCTGATCGGCGAACCGGCGACGCGCGGAAGGGTCGCCACGGACGATCTGCAGGTCCTCCGGAGCGAAGAGCACGACGTGCGCGTAGCGCGGCAGCTCACCCGGACGCACCGGCGACCCGCCGACCCGAGCCTTGTTACCGCCCTGGCGGTTGATCTGCAGCTCGACGACGAGCCGCCGCTCTCCGTGCCCGATGCGTGCGCGCACGATCGCGGCATCCTGTCCACGACGCACCAGCGGAGCATCGAGCGCCACCCGGTGCGACCCGAGGGTGGCGAGATAGGCGATCGCCTCGGCGAGGTTCGTCTTGCCCTGTCCGTTGCGCCCGACGAAGAGGTTGGGACCGCGCTCGAGCGCGAGATCCGCGTGCGCGTAGTTGCGGAAGTCGACGAGACTCAGCTGCTCCACGAACACCCGCCCAGCCTACCGACGGGGTGCGACGACGGTCAGGCTCGCGCGGCCCGCAGCCGCGGACCGGGCACCTGGGCGAGCCACTCGGTGATCGTGCGCATGAAGGCCCCGTGGTCGTCGCGGAACACGGTGTGCCCGGTACCCCCGAGGCGGAGCACGATCATGCCCCGTTCCACGAGAGCGGAGCGCGCGCGGTCGGTGATCAGCAGGCTCTTCTCTGCGAGCACCACGAGAGTCGGGATGCCGAGGTGCCGAGGCGGTCTCAGCCACGCGGTGCGAACGAAGGCGAGGATCGTGCGACGGTCCCAGCGGGCCACGGTCGACACCTCGATCTCGAGGTCGACCTCGCTCCACTTCGGGTTCATCCGCGCGAGCATACGGCGGCTCGGCCGCGGTGCCATCGCAAAGGCAGCTTTGAAGGCGGCCCCCTTGACCCCTCGGGGGAATGCGAAGGCCGGATCCACGTAGATCGCGCTGCGCGCCCCCAGCCGGGTCGCGACCTCACCGGCGACGACGCTGCCGAGGGAGTGCCCCATCACGAGATCGGGGGGCCCGTCGAGGAGCGGTGCGACGGTCTCCACGACATCATCGGTCCAGGATGCCGCCGAGTACCGCGCCGCACGAGGCGAGGAGCCGTGACCGGCCAGATCTACCGCGAGGACGCGGTAGCCCGCGGCATCCAGATCTGCGGCCACCCGGTGCCACGCCTCGGCGCCCGACATGATTCCGTGCACGAGAATCGCCGTGCGGTGCCCTTCACCCTGCGTCACGACGGCCAGCTGCATGCGGCCACCGTAGGCCGACAAGCTGGATGTGGGCCGTCCCCGACCTATGCGGTTCGGGCTGGGGCGTCAGCGCAGGAGCAGGTTGGGCTGGAGCAGGTAGCGGAAGCTCTCCGCACCGCCCTTGTCGACCGAGGTCTGCGGGGTGATGAGGATCGGGCTCAGCTTGTTCTGGTTCTCGCTCGACGTGAACGTGATGCGGGTGAACTCGCTGCGGACAGCACCGAGCGCTTCGAGCAGGTACTGGGGGTTCAAACCGAGCGTGACATCCTCACCGGTCAGGGTGGCATCGACCGCCTCGGATGCGCGTGCCTGCTCGGTGCCCGAGGCATCCATCGAGACGCCGTCGACCGTGAAGGTGAAGCGCAACGGAGCCGAGCGGTCGAGCACGAGTGCGACGCGGCGGACGGCCTCGGCGAGCTCGGCCGTGTTCACGACCGCGTAGTGATCCGTCTGCTCGGGGAACAGCCGGCGCACCGGCGGGAAGTTGCCCTTGATGAGCAGCGACGTCACCGTCTTGTTGCCCGAGGTGAAGGCGATGATCTCGCGGTCGCCCGACCCGGAGAAGTGCACGGAGATGTCGGACCCGTGCGAGAACGTCTTGCCGACCTCCTGCAGGGTGCGCGCCGGCACGAGCGCGGTCGTCGTCTCGTCGCCGGCGACCGTGCCGCCGTCCCACGGGATCTCCCGCAGCGCGACCCGGTAGCGGTCGGTGGCCACCAGGCTGAGTGCGGTGCCGCTGACCTCGAGCTGCACGCCGGTGAGCACCGGCGTCACGTCGTCGCGCGACGCGGCGAAGCCGACCTGCGAGATCGCCGTGGCGAATTCCTCCGCCTGCACGAGGCCGGATTCGCCGGTGACCTCGGGGATCGCGGGGTACTCCTGCACCGGCATGGACGCGAGGGTGAAACGCGCCGAGCCGCAGGTGAGCACGATGCCGTCGTCGTCGACGGAGATCTGGATCGGAGCGTTGGGCAGCCGACTGGCGATGTCGGAGAGAAGACGCCCGTGCACCAGGATCGTGCCGGGCTCATCGACCGTCGCCTCGATCGTGGTGCGCGCGGAGGCCTCATAGTCGAAGGCCGACAGCGACAGACCCGCATCGGATGCCTCGATCAGCACGCCCGCGAGGATCGGCTGCGGATTGCGCTGAGGCAGCAGCTTGACCACGAAGGACACGGCTTCGCTGAAAACGTCTCGACTGACGTGGAACCTCACGGGCGCTCCCTTGACCTTGTTGGGCCTTCCCATGCTAGTGGTGCGTCTCGCGCAGGCGAATGACCCGTGTCGCGGGACGTTCTCCCACCCGACCTGTTCGCAAGGGTGATCGAACCGCTGAAAGGAGAGAGGACTTAAGTGATGGTGTTAACGCCTGTGGACAGTGTGGATAACCCCGCGGATCCCTGTCCTGCGTGGGGAACTACACGCGTGGAAGTTGTGAGTGACCGGGGGAGGCCGATGTGGTGCGGCGATGTCAGGATCGACGCGTTCTCATG
>NZ_MEGA01000001.1:0-61423 GCF_001725695.1 Microbacterium sp. SCN 71-21 | reverse complement strand
GTGTTCGGAAACCCGAAAGCGTGAGACTTCCGCTCTCAGCTTGCTCGCGCGGGGCGGCGCCCGTCAGGGTGGAGGGAGCGAAGGGGAGTAGTTCCTCGCGGCTGCGTCGACATACTGATCGGTTCACGGTGATCCGATCCGGCGGGCCACTCCGTCCGCGGAGCGAACGAGACCTTCGGCCATGTCCCTGGCCGGAGTGTCTGCGTCACCGCGTCCTCTCGGCCTGCCCGATCGAGGAGTCTTCGATGCCCCCCGCCCTCATCCGAAAGATCGCCCTGTGCCTGGCGATCGCCGCCCCCGCGATCGTGTTCCGCGCGACCGGATTCGCGCCCAGCCCGCTGCTCGACATGGTGGTCTTCGGCGCCGCGGTCGTCGCGTCGTCGTTCCTGCTGGCGTGGGCCGCGGAGTCCGCGCAGAAGGACATCTCCGGCGGGCTCGCGATCGCCATCCTCGCTCTGATCGCCGTGCTGCCCGAGTATGCCGTCGATCTCTACTGCGCCTACCGCTCGGGCTTCGACCCGGCGTACGAGCAGTATGCCGCGGCGAACATGACGGGCTCCAACCGCTTGCTGCTCGGGTTCGGCTGGCCTCTCGTCGTGATCGTCGCGATCGCGGTCGCGAACCGTTCACTCCCCCGGCGCGACCCGGCCCGACGCGCGTTCCTTCCGCTTCCGCGTGCGGCGCGTTTCGATGTCGGCTTCCTCGCCATCCTCGCGGTGATCGCCTTCGCCATCCCGCTGCTGGGTGCCATCCCCATCTGGTTCGGCGTCGTGCTCATCGCGGTGTTCGCCGTCTACCTGTGGCGATCGGGACGCATCCACTCGGAGGGCGAGGAGGAGTTCGTGGGCACCGCAGCGCTGATCGCGGACCTCCCGACCGGCCGGCGTCGAGCCGTCGTGATCTCACTGTTCGTGGTCGCCGCGGCGATCATCCTGGCGTGCGCGGAGCCGTTCGCGACGAGCCTCGTCGACACGGGTGTCTCGCTCGGATTCGACAGCTACTTCCTCGTGCAGTGGCTGGCGCCGCTGGCGTCGGAGGCACCCGAGTTCATCGTCGCCGTGATGTTCGCGCTGCGCGGCATGGGTGCCGCCGCCATCGCGACGCTCATCGCCTCGAAGATCAACCAGTGGAGCCTGCTGGTCGGGTCCCTCCCGATCGCGCACTACCTCGGTGGCGGCGGCAGTGAGCTCGGCCTCGATGCTCGCCAGGTCGAGGAGTTCGTGCTCACCGGCACGCAGACGGTAATGGGGGTGGCGATCATCATCGGCCTGCGGTTCCACCGCTGGTCGGCGATCGCGTTGGCGGCGATCTTCGCGGTGCAGTTCTTCGTCACCGACACGACCGGGCGCTACGTGCTCAGCGCCGTGCAGGTGCTCATCGCGGTCGGACTCCTCATCGCGCACCGTCGCGACATCGGCGCGACGCTGGCCGCCCCGTTCCGACGGTCGACGCACTTCGCCGCCCACGAGCGCGACGAGCTGGTCGCCGCGCGCTGACGTCGTGTCGGGCGCTCAGCCGACGCGGCGGTAGCGGATGTGGGTCGCGAGCGGCGAGTGCAGCACCTCGACGGGTTCGAACCCGAAGGTCTCGCGACCCTCGAAGATGCGCTCCCCTGACCCCAGCAGCACGGGTGCGATGTCGAGGGTGAGCTCGTCGATGACATCCGCCTCGAGAGCCTGACGAACAGTGGATGCCCCGCCGGCGATGTCGACGCCGAGGTCACCCGCCGTCTCGACCGCTCGGGCATAGGCGGCATCGAACCCGTCGGTGACGAAGTGGAAGACGGTGCCGCCGTCCATCACGATCGACTCGTGCGGGTGGTGGGTGAGCACGAAGACGGGTGCGTGGTAGGGCGGTTCGGGGCCCCACCATCCGCTCCACTCGTCGGCCCAGGCACCGCGCGACGGGGCGTACATGTTGCGACCCATCACGTAGGCACCCCTCGGGCGCATGAGCCAGCCCGCGGCGACCGCGTCGGCCTCGTTCGCCCGGGGGTCGCCGATGTGCCACCGGTGCAGCTCGATGCCCCGCTCCCCCAGTCCCGCATCGATCGACTGGTTCGGACCGGCGATGAACCCGTCAAGCGAGATCGAGACGTGACACGTGGTGTCGGACATCGGCGGGGTCCTCTCGGGGGGCGGGACGTGCTGCCGACACGCTACCTCGTCGGCGGCGTCGGTGGATGCAGGTCATGGTCTGGGTGACGTGCGGCGTGGTGGTGATCGGGCTGGCATCGCTGACGATTCCCATGGTGTCGGCCGTGATGGACGCGGCCGCGCAGACGTCGGGTGGCGCGGCCGCGCCCGGGCAATCTCCGCACGCCGTCACACCGTCCGACGCGCAGTCAGACCCGCGGCGGTCGGCACCGACGACGGCCGCTTCCACTCCCGGAAGCGGCGGCACGTCGTATCACATCGATCCGGATGACGTTCTGCTGCTCGACCCTCGGTCGTCGACGTCCCCCTGAGCGTTCGGCGAGGTCCCGCCCGTGAACGACGAAACCCCCGGCGAACCGGGGGTTTTCTTCTGTAGCAGGAGCGGGGCTCGAACCCGCGACCTCACGATTATGAGTCGTGCGCTCTCACCAACTGAGCTACCCTGCCGCAACGCATGTCAGACATGCTGCGAGCCCCGAGTCAGGATTGAACTGACGACCCCTTCCTTACCATGGAAGTGCTCTGCCACTGAGCTATCGGGGCGTGCCGCCCTTTCGGGCAACCACACGAGGATATCAGAGCCGCGGCCGGTCACCGAACCGGATCCTCCCCGCGGATGACGGGTCATCCGCCCGCGTGCGAACGCAACCAGGGCAGCGGATCGATGGGAGTCGTGCCGTTCTGCAGCACCTCGAAGTGGAGGTGCGCACCGAACGAGTACCCGGTGTCGCCGACCTGGCCGATGATCTCGCCGACCTTCACGTGGTCACCGGCCTTGACCCGCAGCGAGCCGTACGCCATGTGCGCGTAGCGCGTCGCGACGGGCTGCCCGTCGATCACGTGATCGATGATGATCATCACGCCGTATCCGCCGCCGCTCTCGGTGGCGACGCGTACGACGCCGTCGGCGACGGCCTGGATCTTCGCTCCGGCGCCCGGGGTGAAGTCGAGACCCTCGTGGAACTCACCCGTGCGCCAGCCGAAGCCGTAGCTGATCGAGACGCCGACGGCGAACGGCCACTGGATGGGCGAGTTCGGGTTGTTGGTGAAGAAGTTCGAGAAGTGGGAGATGCCGAGCGAGGCCGCCATGTCGGCCTTCGAGCCCGTGGTGTAGTCGCTGCGGTCGAGCGAGGATGTCTGCACCTCGCTGGGTACGGCGAATGCCTGAATCGCACTCTCACCGCCACCGGTGCTGTTCGATGCGGCGAGCGAGACCGCGTTGGTGACAGATGCGGTGCCGGATGCCGCGGCCACCGCCTGGGACGGAAGCGTCATGCCGACCGCGACGAGGCCGACGATGCCCATCGCGCCGACCGAGAACGAGGTGGTGGCGACCCGGCGGAACACGCTCTTGCGCGGCATGGCCGACGACGGAGCAGATGCCGGTGCGTTCTTCGCGCCGCGGCCTCGGTGCGCGCGGCCGGTCGGAGCCTCGTCGGCGATGACCTGCTCGGGAGCCGACTCGGCCACAGAGATGATGGGGGTGGGGCCGCTCTCAGCGAATCGGCGCAGAGCCTCAGCGAAGGCGTCGACATCGTCGGCCTCACGCGACGGCGCCGATGCGTCCGCATCTGCTGCGGGGGCATCGGCGCGGGGAGCGGACTCTGCGGCGGTGTGCGCGTGAGCGACCGGTGACGTCGGCAACGCCAACGGAAGCTCGCGCTGCGGGCTCGCGACGATCTCGACGACCGTCGCAGCGGCGGGAGCCTGCTCGGCGGCCTCGGGCTCGACGGCGACGAGTTCGACCACCTCGGCGCCGACGACCTCGCTCAGCGCCGGCAGTTCGAGCTCACGGCCGCGCGCAGCGCGGCGGGTGAGGGGAGCGACCACCGGCGCCGCCGCACGAACGGAGCGGCGGGTGAGCGGAGCGACGACAAGAGCGTCAGCGATGGCGACCGCATCGACGATGGATGCCGCGGGCTCGACGGTCGACGAAGTGACGGGCTCCTGAATCTTGGTCACCGACGGCACCGGCGTCGCAGTGCTCGCGGAATCGCGGCGGGAACGACGGGTCGGCAGGCTGTCGGATGCGGGTGTCTCAGAAGTCAAAGCACAAAAGTCTCACGTCTTGTCGCGCCAGCGACGGTCTTGCGTTCGGGTGGTGTTCGTGACTCGGCGGGTACCGGAAGATAACGAACTCATAAACAGTAACCCGATCGCCTGAGGATTGCCAGGGCATGTCGCGGCACGAAACCTAGCCGTTACGCAGGGCCTCGGCGAGCTTCTCAAACAGGGGAGCCGGGGCCGCGATCGAGAGTGGTCGGGCCGCGGCATCCGGACCGCCCTCGCGCCAGAACACGCCACCCGCCTCTTCGACCAGCAGGGCTCCGGCGGCGACGTCCCACGGCTTGAGTCCGCGCTCGTAGTAGCCGTCGAGCCGGCCGGCCGCGACAGCGGCGAGATCGAGGGATGCCGCGCCCATACGCCGCAGGTCGCGCGCGAGGGGCAGCACCGCGCCCACGGCGGCGAGATCGCCGGCGTGGGTGGCGGGGTCGTAGCCGAAGCCGGTTCCGAGCAGGGCACCGGCGGGGCCGATCTCGGGAGATACGTGCAGGCGGTGATCGCCGAGCCAGGCACCTTCGCCGCGCGCGGCCCGGTAGAGCTCTCCGAGCGCCGGGGCGTAGACGACGCCCGCGAGCGATTCCCAGGCGGTCGGGTCGCTGCTGCCGGTCACGATGCCGATGCTGACGGCGTAGATCGGGAGGCCGTACGCGTAGTTGACCGTGCCGTCGATGGGGTCGACCACCCAGACGATGCCGGTGCGGGAATCGGCGCCGCCGGACTCCTCGCCGAGGAAGCCGTCATCGGGGCGGGCGGCGGCGATGCGATCGCGGATCAGCGCCTCGACCTCGCGGTCGGCCTCGGTCACGATGTCGGCGAGCGCGGACTTCGTCGCCGCGATCGTCACACCCTCGGCCCGTCGGCGGGCGGCGAGCTCTCCCGCCTCCCGGGCGATCTCGACGGCGAGCGACTGCAGTTCGAGCGGGAGGGTCATACCGCCACGCTATCGCCCGGGCCGCGGCATCCGGCCCGTCGGTGACGCCGCAGGGCGGACCGCTAGCGTGAGGCCATGACCCCCACGCACGATGTCGTGATCATCGGCGGCGGCCACAATGCCCTCGTCGCGGCCGCCTACCTCGGCCGGGCTGGACGCTCGGTCGTCATCCTCGAGCGGCTCGCTCATCTCGGCGGCGCCGCCGTCTCAGAGCGCCCGTGGGCGGGCGTGGATGCCTCACTCTCGCGCTACTCGTACCTGGTGAGCCTGCTCCCCCGCCGCATCGTCGACGACCTGGGCCTGCGCGTCGAGCTGCGACGCCGGCGCTACTCGTCCTACACACCAGACCCGGCTGACCCGTCACGGGGCGTGCTGGTCGACACGCAGGATGCCGCGGCCACCGCCCGCTCGATGACCGCCACGACGGGCGACCCGGAGGAGGCCTCCCGCTATCGCGACCTGCTCACCAGGCTCGCGCCGCTCGCGACGGCGGTGTTCCCGACGATGACCGAGCCGCTGCCGACGGCGGCGACGGTGCGCGCGCGGCTCGGCGACGACGAACTGTGGGAACAGGTGACCGAGCGACCTCTCGGCGAGCTCGTGCGCGCGAGTCTCCTGACCGATCTGATGCGCGGGGTCGCTCTCACCGACGGGCTCATCGGCACGTCGTCATGGTCGGACGACCCCTCTCTCGCCCAGAACCGGTGCTTCCTCTATCACGTGATCGGTGGCGGCACCGGCGACTGGGACGTGCCCGTCGGCGGCATGGGACGGGTCAGCGCAGAGATGGAGCGGGCAGCCCGCGAGGCGGGTGCCGAGGTGCGCACGCGCGCGGAGGTGACGAGCGTGTCACCCGACGGCGAGGTGCGCTGCGCCGATGGGCGGGTGGTGCGCGGGAGGCTCGTGCTGTCGGGCGTGGGGGCCGCCGTTCTCGCCGATCTGGTGACGGCCGGTGGGGGCGAGGCATCCGCTGTCTCTCGTCCGGCCGGCGCGCAGGTGAAGGTCAACATGCTGCTGCGTCGACTGCCGCGGCTGCGCGACACATCCGTGGCCCCCGAGGCGGCGTTCGCGGGAACCTTCCACGTGAACGAGCGGATGAGCGATCTGGATGCCGCGTACGCCACGGCGCGCGCCGGTCGCGTGCCCGATCCGCTGCCGGCGGAGATCTACTGTCATTCGCTGACGGACCCGTCGATCCTCGGACCCGAGCTGCGCAGCGCCGGCGCCCAGACCCTGACACTGTTCGGGCTGCAGGTGCCGCACGCGTTGGTGACCGGACGCGACGCCGCGGGCGCGCGCGACGAGGTGCAGTCCGCGGCGATCCGGTCGCTGAACGCGGTGCTTGACGAACCGATCGAGGACTGCCTGTGGATCGCGCCCGACGGGTCGCCGTGCATCGAGGCGCGCACGACCGACGATCTCGAACGCTCACTCGGCATGGTCGGCGGTGACATCTTCCACGGCCCGTTGTCGTGGCCGTGGCTCGATGACGCCCCCGATGCCGCACCCGCCCGCTGGGGCGTCGCGTCAGGCGTCGACGGGGTGCTGCTGTGCGGATCGAGCGCGGTGCGAGGTGGCGCGGTCAGCGGCATCGGCGGTCACAACGCGGCGATGGCGGCGCGGGAGCTGCTCGAGGCCTGAACCCCAGGTTCAGTCGCGGGCCGCCGTTCCATCGGGTCGCGCGGCCCGTCGCCGAGTCAGGTCACGCGGGGAGGGCGCGATCTGACCGTGGGTGTGCGACCCGGCGGTCACTCCGTGGGCGTCTGCGGCGGCAGCGGAAGGCGCGGCGGAAGCGTCGGGTCACCGGTCGGCGCAGCGACGGGAGCCGCGGGCGCCGGTGCGGCAGCGGGGGCCGTGCCCGGAGCGGGATAGCTGGGCCGGCCCGTGTAGTACGCGTTCCAGTCCGGCGTGCCGTTCGGCAGCGGAGGCAGCGGCGTGACCCGGTCGGCGTAGGTCGGCCATCCGGGCGGGGGCCCCGCGACCAGGGGCTTGGGAGTCCGCGGCGCGAACAGCACGGTCACGAGCGGCACGAGGGCGGTGCCGACGGCGGCGAGGATCGCGACGGCGACCGTGAGGCGCCAGTAGATGTCGTGGAAGCGCAGGAACTCCTGCAGCACGAGCGGGATCACCAGCAGCACGGCGAGGATGCCGACCAAGGCGATGGTCGCGAGAGACGTGACCGTGGTGAACGACGTGCGGAACCGCAGCCATGCCTTCACGTAGAGGCGCACGTGCAGCACGGCGAGCTGGAGGATCAGCACCACGAGAAAGAACGAGAAGGTGCGCTGCGCGCCGAGAAGCGGGTCGACACCGTCATACGACGGGACGAGCGGGTTGGAGCCGCTGCCGTAAGGATCGTCGTAGCCGCTTTGCGCGGAGCCTGCCGGCATCCAGATGAAGATCGCGCCGATGAGCAGCGTCACGACCCACACCGTCATGCTGACCAGCACGAACCACACCGGACGCCGCGATGACAGCCGCGCCTCGACGATCGAGACCCCGGCGAATGCGGCGAGCAGGAAGATCGTGAGGAACGCCCGCCCGATGAGGCCGTTCTGGTTGCCCACGAGCACCCAGACGACGCTCACGATTGCTGCGGCGATGAGTGCGCCGATGGCGACCCAGATCGATGCACGCACCAGTGGGGACGAGGTCGACCCGTTCGCGGCGGGCGGGGTGGCGGGCGTCGGCTGCGTCATGAGAGGGATCCGTTCTGCGGGTCGGTCGCGCTGCCCCCATCGTGGCATGCGGCGTCCCCGCGGCCCAGGACGATGACGTCCCGCTGTGGATGACCGCCAGCGGGAAGCGTGCGGGGAGGGCTACTGGGGGTGCGGACGCTCACCGCGCGCGAACTGCGCGACCAGCCGGTCGAGTCGCGCGGCGCGGGTCTCGGCCGTGGTGGCGGTCATGAGGCGGTGCAGCACTGCGTAGCGGTTGTTCGCGTTCGCCGTGGCGAAGGTCTCGACGGCGGTCGGGCCGGCCGCGGCGAGCGCGGCGACGAGGTCGTCGGGCACCTCCGCGGTCGCCGCCCCGGAGTATGCGCGATCCCAGCGACCGTCGGACTGTGCCGCATCGATCTCGATCTGGCCACGCGCGCGCATGCGCGCATCGGCGATGAGTCGTTCGACGATCTCGACGTTGCGGGCCGACCACATCGATCGCTTGCGGCGCGGGGTGAAGCGCTGCAGGAAGGTGGCCTCGTCGTTCGAGCGCTTCTGCCCGTCGATCCAGCCGCTGCACAGCGCCTCTTCGAGCGCCTCCTGGTAGACGAGGGAGGTCGGCTCGGTCACGCCCTTCTTGGCGAGCGCCAACCACACCCCGTCGGACTCGTCATCGTGAGCGATCAGCCATTCCCGCCACGCGGCGACGTCGACGACGACGAACACCTCGATGTCGGTCATTGGTCGAATCCGGATGCCGCGGTCACGCGCCCGAGCATACGGGCGGGGCGGGACATCCGCCCGGAAAAACGTGGAACGGGCCTCGACATGCGAGGCCCGTTCTGGGGTGGCAGGTGAGGGATTCGAACCCCCGAAGGCTGAGCCGGCTGAGTTACAATCAGATCCCTTTGGCCGCTTGGGTAACCTGCCATGGCGCACCCGCCCGGCTTTTTCAGTCGACCGGAGGCGCGATCTCCGATCTTACCCGCGATGCGGTCCGTGTCGAAATCGGCCCGGGTGCGCGCTCAGGTGCCGATGCGGTCGAGGTCGATGCCGCCCAGCGACTCGGGGAGCCGCAGCAGGGCGCCCTCGACGCGGCAGGTCGCGGCCGCGACATCCATCGCCCGGTGCAGCACCGCGCGCCACGCGTCGCCGCTCTCCGGACGCCCCTCGATGACGGATGCCGCGACCGACGCGAGCACCGCATCGCCGGCTCCCATCGTGTCGACGATGCGTCCCGGCAGGGCCGAGACGGGCAGCGACACATCGGCGTCCCCGGCGACGATGCGCGCGCCCGCAGAACCGCGGGTCGCGAGCACCGCCCCGACGCCGAGGCCGACGAGTCGGTCGGTGAGCGCATCGAGGGAGATGCCGTAGAGCAGCTCGGCGTCGTCGTCGCCCACCTTGACGAGGGTCGCCCCCGCGGCCGCGCGCTCGAACCCGCGCACGAACTCGTCGCGGTCGTGCAGCATGCCGGCGCGAGGATTCGGATCGATGGCGACGACGGATGCCGCGGCCACCGCGTCGATCAGCTCGTCGGTCTGGGCGCGGTCGTCGAACGGCACGCAGCTGATCGCGACGAGCGGCGCGGCGGCGATGGCCGCACGCTCGGCGGCGCCGTAGACGACTCGCCGCTGTTGGGCGGCCGTGTTGAAGACGTAGGTCGGCTCGCCGCCGGCGCTGCGCGTGCTGACCGCGCGCGAGGTGCCGTGCGGTGACGCGGAGGCGATCAGCTCGACCCCGTAGTCGGCGAGGAACCCGCGGATGCGCTCCCCCGGCTCGTCGTCGCCGACCATCGCGATGAGGCTCGTCGGCACGCCGAGACGCGACAGTCCGACGGCGACGTTCAGGGCCGCACCGCCGACGAACTCGCGCACCCCGCTGTCGTCGCGCAGTTCGTCGATGAGCGCGTCGCCGATCACGACGACCCGGGATTCAGCGGCCATGGATGCTCCTTCGCAGTCGTGCCCACTCTGTCAGCGCGGAGCGCAGGGCGCCACCGCACGCGGGGCGTGTCAGACGCGCTCGGCGACGCGGGCGACGAACGACTCCGCCCGCTCCTTCGTGCCGTCGATGCGCACGTCGACGCTCGCCCGGATCTCGCCCGGCGCCAGCGGCGCCGCCAGCCGCACGTTCTCGTGGCAGCTGAGATCGGCGCAGATGTAGGTGCCGACGCTCGACCCCGAGGCATCCGGAAGTCGCGCCGAGAAGAGCGTCACCTGGTTGCCCGGCTGCATCGTGTGGCAGAGGTTGCACAGGCCCACATGTCCGCGTGACGACGAGGATGCCGCGCGCAGCACGACCCCGTGCGGGGAGCCGTCGCGTTCGGCGACGAGGTAGCCGCGGTCTCGGTTCTCGGGGTCGCGCCAGGCGAGGAAGTCGAGGTGGTCCCAGTCGAGGATCGGGAAGTCGTGCGGCAGGGCCAGCAGACGCAGGTCGTCGGTCGAGGCGTTCACGAACGCGGCGCGCAGATCGTTCTCGGTGAGCGCGTGCATGCCGACCAGTCTACGAACCGGGCAGCGCCCCGGCTCGGGACGCCGCCACACGCCGCGGCTAGACTCGCGGGCATGGCAGACAGCTCCTTCGATATCGTCAGCAAAATCGATCGTCAGGAGGCCGACAACGCCCTCAACCAGGCGCACAAAGAGGTCGAGCAGCGCTACGACTTCAAGGGCACCGACGCGTCGATCGCGTGGAGCGGCGAGCAGATCCTCATCAAGGCGAACAGCGAGGAGCGCGCGAAGGCCGTGCTCGACGTGTTCCAGTCGAAGCTCATCAAGCGCGGCATCTCGCTGAAGTCGCTCGACTCCGGGGACCCCGTCGCCAGCGGCAAGGAGTACCGCATCACCTCGAGCCTCAAGGAAGGCATCTCGCAGGAGAACGCGAAGAAGATCGGCAAGATCATCCGCGACGAGGGCCCCAAGACCGTGAAGAGCCAGATCCAGGGCGACGAGCTGCGCGTGACCTCGAAGTCGCGCGACGACCTGCAGGAAGTGCAGCGCCTCCTCAAGGCCGCCGACCTCGACGTCGACCTGCAGTTCGTCAACTACCGGTGATCGCGCCGGACCTCGAGGACTCCGACCGGGCCACCGACGACCAGATACTCGCCGCATATCGCGAGATGGGATTCGAACCCTCCGAAGCCAAGGCCTACCTCGCTGCTTTTCGCGGCCGAATGCCGCCGGGGCCGGGGGTGGACTAAGTCGCGGAGAGCGGGACCGCGCGGTGATCGACCCGGATGCCGCGGCATCCCGTCACAGCAATCGCATAGCGTTCTCTCCCCGCCCGCCCGGCGCAGACCTGGGGAGCGCATCAGTGCGACGCGCACGCTTCTTTCACAACGGAAGGAGCATCCGATGCGCAGAAGTGAGAAGGCGAAGCTGCGGGCGACCCTCGCGACCGCCGCGGTGATCTCAGCCGGAGCGGGCGTGCTGATCGCCGCCGCCCCCGCGGTCGCGACCGAGTGGAGCGGAACGAGCACGACCTCGACGTCGTCCTCGAGCACGGGCACCTCGAGCACGGGGACGTCGAGCACGGGCACATCCGGCTCGAGCACGTCGTCGTCGGGCACCACCAGTTCGGGCACCACCAGTTCGGGCACGACGTCGTCCGGTTCGAGCTCGAGCTCGAGCAGCGGATCGACCAGCTCGAACTCCGGCTCGGTCTCGAGCGGATCCGGCACCACCTCGCACGGCACGACGTCGGGCTCACGATGACCGCCGCGCACGAGTGGGCGCTGTGGTCGACCGACGCCCGCCTCGTGGTCACCCGCGACGACGCCCTCCCGATGGCGATCGAGGTCGCGCAGCGCGAGCTCGCGATCATCGCCGCCGCGGTCGACCGGTTCGACGCGACATCCGAACTCAACCGCATCTCCGACCGGCTGCCGGACGGAGTGCGTGTGAGCGCCACGCTCGCCGACTTCGTGCGCGCCGCCCTCGAGGCCGCCGAGCTCACCGGCGGACTCGTCGACCCCACCGTGCGCACCGCGATGGACGCCCTCGGCTACGACCGCGACATCCGCCTGATCCTCGACGACGACCGGCCCATCCGCGTCGTCGTGCGTCACACCCCCGGGTGGCGCCGCATCACGCTCGACGGCGACCTGCTGACCGTGCCCGCGCACCTCTCCCTCGACCTCGGCGCGACCGCGAAGGCGCTCGCCGCCGATCGCGTGGCAGCCGCAGTCGCCGTCGCGTGCGACTGTGGCGTGCTGCTCTCCCTCGGCGGCGACATCGCCTGCGCCGGCCCCGAGCCGGTCGGCGGCTGGCAGGTGACGGTGCAGGATGCCGCGGGCGAGCCGATCGACCAGGTCACCCTGCGCGCGGGCGCGGGCATCGCGACATCCAGTGTTCTTCATCGCCGGTGGCAGCGGGCGGGACGCGACATCCATCACATCGTCGACCCGCGCACCGGGGAGCCGGCGCCCGAGGCGTGGCGCACCGTGACGGTCGCGGCGCGCAGCTGCGTGGAGGCGAACGCCCTGTCGACGGCAGCGATCATCCGCGGTGCGCAGGCGCCCGCGTGGCTCGCCGACCTCGCGCCGGCCCGCCTCGTGTCGGCTGCCGGCGACGTGGTCACGACCGGCGGGTGGCCGGCGCCGACCCGCCTCGCCGCGTAAGTCGAGCGCGCACGGCCCAACGCCCTCGAGCGATGCCGCCTACCCTCGCGCAAGCACCCCGTCGGCCCAGCGCGCGAGACGCGCGTACGCCTCCTCGCGGGCATCGTGGCGCGACAGGAAGACGTCGTGCAACGCACCCTCGATGCGCTCGACCGTCACCGACGAGCCGAGCTGCACCGCCGCGCGGGCGATGTCGTCGACCACGAGCACGCTGTCGGCACGGGTGAGCTCCTCGCTCCACCGGGTGGGCACGGCGCTGCGCGCCGACAGCAGCACGCACACTGGCGCGTCGATGCGCAGCCCCGCCTCGACGCGCGCGTGCCCCGCGAGAATCGCGTTCAGCCACCCGGTGTGCACGGCCATCGTCTGCTCGGGACGCCAGTCGAGATCGATCGACACCGGATCGGTCGGGTCGGCCACCTCGCGCTGCGCCCGTGTGTAGAAGCCGAGATCCACCTGCGGCACGGTCTCGTACGGACGCATCCGGGCCCCGATGCCGACGACCGGGGCGAGCGCACTGCGCCGACGCCCGGGCAGCTGGAACTCGAGCCACGGACTGTTCAGGATCACGGCTGCCGCCGCCCGCGGATGCCGGTCGGCCCACAGGCTCAGGGTCAGCCCGCCGGTCGAATGCCCGAGCAGCACGAGCCGGCGATGCGGATGCCGCCCCTCGCCGTCGCGACCCATGGCGCCGAGGGCTGCGGCGATGTCCTCGTCGTAGGTCGTGAGGTCGGTCACGTACCCGGGGGTCTGCCCGGGCCGGAGGCTGCGTCCGTACTTGCGAAGATCCAGGGCGAAGAAGCGGGCGCCACGGGAGGTCCAGAATCGGGCGAGCCTCGTCTGGAAGAAGTAGTCCGACCACCCGTGCACGTAGAGCACATCGACGTCTCCGAGCGGCCTTGCGGCGAACCACGACGCCGGCCCCCGCTCAGGCACCGCACGCACCAGGGTGGCGACCACCGCACCCTCGGAGTCCTCCCCGAGGGGCAGGCTGAGCTGCATGAATCCGTCGCCGAGGATGTCGGCGCCCCACCCGACCGTCATGCCGCCAGCCTACGACCGCCCCGGACCGGCAAGATGATCCCCGTGACGATGAACACTCCCCCGCACGTCGCCGCAGGATCCGTGACCGCACGCATGCGCCGCATGCTCGGCCGGAACCCCCGCGAGCACGGCCGCGCAGCGACCCCACTCGAACTCCTCTTCGACCTGACGTTCGTCGTCGCGTTCGGCATCGCCGGATCCCAGATGGCGCACGAGATCGCGGAAGGACGTCTCGCCGTCGGGCTCGGCGGATTCGCCTTCGGGATGTTCGCGATCATCTGGGCCTGGATCAACTTCTCGTGGTTCGCCTCGGCGTTCGACACCGACGACTGGGTGTACCGCCTCACGACGATGGTGCAGATGGCGGGCGTGCTGGTCCTCGCCCTCGGCCTCTCCGACGTGTTCCACTCGCTGGAGGGCGGCCACGGCATCGACAACACGGTGGTCGTCGCCGGCTACGTGATCATGCGCGTCGCCATGCTCGCCCAATGGCTGCGCCTCGCAGCCCAGTCGCCCGCGCACCGCCGAACGGCGCTGATCTACGCGACGTTCATCGCGATCGCACAGATCGGGTGGGTAGCCACCGCCGTGCTGCATCTCGAACTCGGCCCCACCCTGGCGTTCGCGGCCGTGCTCTACCTCATCGAGCTCGGGGGTCCGCTGCTCGCCGAGCGGCGGCATCCGACCCCCTGGCATCCGCACCACATCGCGGAGCGCTACGGCCTGCTCGTGCTCATCGCCCTCGGCGAAGGCGTGCTCGGCACGGTGACCGCGGTGCAGCCGATCATCGCCGAGAGCGGCTGGTCGGGCGACGCGATCGTTCTCGTCGCGGCCGGCGTGACCCTCACCTTCGGCATGTGGTGGGCCTACTTCGCGGTGCCGTTCGGCCACCTGCTCGAGCATCGCCCCGGCGGCGGCTTCGTGTTCGGCTACCTGCACATGCTCGTCTTCGCGGCGGTCGCCGCGGCGGGGGCGGGACTCCATGTCGGCGCCTACGTGGTCGAGGGGCAGGCGCACGTCGACTTCGCGGTCGCCGTGCAGGTCGTCGCGATCGCGGTCGCCGTGTTCCTCGCGACCTATCTCGCGGTCGCCGCAACGCTCACACGCCGCGTGCGGCGCGCACACGCGGTGGCTCTGACGCTCGCTCTCGTCGTGCTCGCCACCGCCGTCGTCCTGGCCGAGATCGGCACATCGTTCGCGCTCTCGATCCTGCTCGTCGCCGCGGCACCCTGGGTCGTGGTGGTCGGCGAGGAGCTCACCGCAGGGCGATCGGCCGCGGCATCCGCTCGTCCCGTCGCCGAATAGCCCGAGTCGCGCCCGAGTCGTCGCGGTTCGGCGACCATCACGTCGCTGACGATGTGGACATCGACCCGCCGTCGAATTAGTATGTGCGCATACTGAATTGAGGGAGTTCGACATGTGGGTACGAGAGTTCACGGGCGAGTGCGACGCGACGCCGTCGGCGGTGTTCGCGATCATGGCCGACCCGGCGCGGTGGTCCGAATGGAACGACGGCGTCGCAGCCGTGCGCATCGACGACCCGTTCGCGGCGGGCACGACCGCGGTGATGGTGTTCCCCGACGGGAGCGAGCTGCCCTTCGAGCTCACGTGGGTCGAGGCGGAGCGTGGATACGAGGACCTCACACCCGTGCCCGATGCCGGGGTGACGGTGCGTGTCCGCCACGAGATCGAGGCGTGGGGAACCGGAAGCCGGGTGACCTATCGCTGCACGGTGGAGGGGCCTGACGAGGTGTCGGCCGAGGTCGGCGCGGGCGTGAGCGAGGACTTCGCCGACGTCATCGCCGCGCTCGGCGCACACGCGAAGCGCCCGCGTGGCTGACTCGCTCGAGCCGCGCGAGAGCCCCGGACTCCTCCTGTGGCGAGCGACGCTGAGTTGGCAGCGGGTCATCACGTCCACGCTCAAGCCGCTGGGCCTCACACACGTGCAGTTCGTGCTTCTCGCCAGCGCCTGGTGGCTGACCCGGGTGGCCGGGGAACGGCCGAATCAACGACGGATCGCCGAGCATGCGAACACCGACGCCATGATGACGTCGCAGGTCATCCGAGCGCTCGCGGAGAAGAATCTGCTGGTGCGCACGACCGACCCCGATGACGCCCGTGCGCACATCATCGACGTCACCGACGACGGCGTGGCCCTCGCGCTCCGGGCGGTTCAGGTGGTCGAGGAGGCCGACCGCCTGTTCTTCGAGTCGGCCGGCGACCGATCTGCACTGATGGCGGTGCTGACAGCGCTCAACCGGTGAGCCACGGTACCCGCTCCGCCGCGGGCGGCTCCGCCTAGGCGGCCGGCAGCGGCCGCGGACGGGTGAGCAGCACGACGACCGCCGCCACCGCCGATGCGACGAGCGCGACGAGCGCCATCGGCACCGCCGTGTCCTCGCCCCACAGGCCGACGAGCGGGGAGGCGATCGCCCCGACGAGGAACTGGCTCGACCCGAGCAGGGCCGCTCCCGCGCCCCGCGCCGCAGCCGCGCGGGCGAGAGCGAGCGCACTCGCGTTCGACATGATGAGACCCGTCGCCGAGGTCAGCACGAACGCGCACAGGATGAACGTCGCCGGCTGCAGCGCCCCCGTGAGCGCGAGCACCGCCAGCGCGACCGAGGCGACGACGGAGAGCGCGACGCCGACCAGCAGCATCCGTCTCACGCCGACTCTCGGCGCGACCCGCGCGTTGACGAGGTTCGAGAGCACGATGCCCGCCGCTCCCGCCGCGAACCCGAACGCATACACGAGGGGCGGCATGCGCAGCACGGTCTGGCCGACGAACGGCGAGGCGGAGATGTAGGCCATCATCGCGGCGAAGCCGAACGCGAACACCGTCACATAGCCGCGCACGCCGCCGTCACGCAGCAGCGTGCCATACCGCGCGAACGCGCTCGCCACCCCTCCTGCGTGTCGCTTCTCGGGCGGCAGCGACTCCGGCACCACCGCCACGGCGAGCACGAACATCGCGACCGAGATCGCGGCGAGCACCCCGAGCACCCCGCGCCAGCCGGCGATCGCCGCGACCGCGCCGCCGATGGGGGGTGCGATGAGCGGCCCGAGCCCGACGAGCATCGCGATGAGGCTCAGCGCCCGCACCGCCGTCTCGCCCTCGCTGAGGTCCACGGCGATCGCGCGGGCGAGCATCATGCCCGCGGCTCCCGTCAGACCCTGCACCAGGCGCAACGCGATGAACACCTCGACGGTCGGCGTGAACGCCATCGCGACACCGGATGCCGCGAACACCGCCAACGCGATGACCAACACGGGGCGCCTGCCGAACCGGTCGGACAGAGGTCCGAGGATCAGTTGACCCACGCCAATGCCGATGAGGAACGCGGTGAGGGTCAGCTGCACGCTCGAGGCGGGAGCGGCGAGATCGGTGCCGATCTGCGTGAACGACGGAAGGTACATGTCGACCGCGAACGGGCCGACCGCCGTGATGAACCCGAGTGCCGCGAGCAGCCCGGGGGTGGGTCGCCGTGCCGCGGTCATTCGCCGCGGGAGATGCTGATCATCTCGTCGCGCGGAACGACCTTGATGCGTGCGCGCTCGTGCGCAGCCCCGAGGGCGATCTCGTGCTCGTCGAGGCGGTGCCAGCCCTCGAGGTCGGTCCAGCGCACACCGCGCTCGGCGAGGAGCGCGGGGATCGCCTCTTCGGACGGGTCCTCGGGCTGCCACCACGACGCCTGGTCGCCCACGAGGTGGCGCACGGTCTCCATCGCGTCGGACTTAGTGTGGCCGATGAGCCCCACCGGCCCGCGCTTGATCCACCCGGTCGCATAGACGCCCGGAACGATCTCGTTCGAGTCGGGCTCGAGAACCTGACCCTCGTGGTTCGGGATGACCCCGTGCCGGTCGTCGAACGGCACTCCCGGCAGCGGCGAGCCGAAGTAGCCGACAGCGCGGTAGAGCTGCCCGATCGGCACCTCGCGCAGCTCGCCGGTGCCGACGACCCCGCCCTGCCCGTCGGGACGGGTGCGCTCGTAGACGAGGGACGCGACCCGGCCCGCGGCATCCGTCGTGACCTCGACAGGCTTCGCCCAGAAGTGCAGGTGCAGGCGGCGCGAGGCGGGCCCGGCAGCACCGTTCGCCGCCGGACGCGTGCGCCACTCCTGCAGCACGCGGTCGATGACCTTGACCTGCTTGTTGCTCGCGATCGCCGCGAGGGAGGCCTCGTCGTAGTCGAAGTCCTCGTCGTAGACGACCATGTCGACGTCGCGCAGCTCACCGAGCTCGCGCAGCTCGAGCGGGGTGAACTTCACCTGCGCCGGGCCGCGGCGGCCGAACACGTGCACGTCGGTGACGGGGCTCGCCTCGAGGATCTCGTAGACGTTGCCCGGCACCTCGGTCGGCAGCAGGTCGATCGCGTGCTTCGCGAGAATGCGCGACACGTCGAGCGCGACGTTGCCGACGCCGACGACAGCGACGGATGCCGCCTCGAGCGGCCAGGTGCGCGGGACGTCGGGGTGCCCGTCGAACCAGCTCACGAAATCGGCCGCGCCGTACGAGCCCTCGGCGTCGATCCCGGGGATGTCGAGGTCGGCGTCACGGATCGCTCCGGTCGCGAAGATTACCGCGTTGTAGTGCTTCTTCAGGTCCTCGAGGGTGATGTCGACGCCGTAGCGCACGTTGCCGAAGATGCGGATGTCACCCCGGTCGAGCACCTCGCGGAGCGCCGTGATGACGCCCTTGATGCGCGGGTGGTCGGGGGCCACGCCGTAACGAACGAGTCCGTAGGGAGCCGGCAGGTGCTCGAACAGATCGATCGAGACGTCGAAGGGCCGCTGTTCCTTCAGGAGGATGTCGGCGGCGTAGATCCCTGCGGGACCGGCACCGACGATGGCCAGCCGGAGCTTGGTCATGGGGGTGTCCTTTCGTGGGGCGCGACGCAGTCGGATGCCGCGGCGCGGCCGGGCGTCGGGGGGTCAGCTGCTGCGGTCGACGACCGCGTCGGCGAACCGCGTGAGGCCCTCGCGCACGGGCCCGGCGGGGAGCGGCGCCAGGGCGGCGACCGCGTCAGACGCCCACTGACGGGCGAGCTCGAGCGTGCGGAGGGTCGCGGGGTGCTCGCGCAGCCGGGTGAGCGGCTCGTCGAGGATCGCCGGGTCGGCGCCGTCGGCGATGCGGGCGACGCCCTCGTCGATGCGGGCGCGCAGGTCGACCGAGGCGGCGTCGGTGTCGGCGCCGAGCAGCAGGTAGGGCATGGTCGGAACGCCCGCGCGCAGGTCGGTGCCGGGCACCTTGCCGGTCTCGTCGGCGTCGGCCGAGAGGTCGATGACGTCATCGAGCAACTGGAACGCGACGCCCGCCTTGTCGCCGAAGACCTGCAGCGGCTCGGCGTACTCCTCGGGGCCGTTGCCGAACGTGATTCCGGCCTTCGCGGATGCCGCGATGAGTGAGCCGGTCTTGTCGGCGAGCACCTGCAGGTAGAACTCCACCGGGTCGTCGTCGTCGGACGCACCCACGGTCTCGTGCAACTGGCCGAGCACGAGTCGTTCGAACGTGTCGGCCTGCAGCTGGATGGCGGCATCGCCGTGGCGGGCCATGATCTGGCTGGCGCGGGAGAAGAGCAGGTCGCCGGTGAGGATGGCGATGCTGTTGCCCCACACGGCATGGGCGGCCGGAACGCCGCGGCGCACGTCCGCACCGTCCATGACGTCGTCGTGGTAGAGGGAGCCGAGGTGGGTGAGCTCGAGCGCGGCGGCACCCTCGATGACCGGCTGTGTCGCGCCGTCGCCGAGCTGCGCGGTGAGCAGCGTCAGCATCGGCCGCACCCGCTTGCCGCCGGCCTGGTAGAGGTAGCGGCTGGTGACGTCGGCGAGCCGATCGGTGAACGCGATCTCGGTCGCCAGCTGGGCCTCGACCTGCGCGAGACCCGCTTCGACCGTCTTCCACAGGCGACGGGAGGCCGGCCCCGCGAACACCCGCTCCGTCACGCTGAGGTGACCTGCCAGGGGCAGACCGGGCGCGGACGAGGTCGGAGTCACGCAGACAGCCTACCGGCGCTCACTCCACCGGTGGCCGCCGATCCCGTCGGTCGAGAACGCCTCGTAGCCGATGCCCAGGTGCGCCGATCAGGCCTTCACCGCACGGTGGAGCGCGACGATGCCGAAGGTGAGGTCGCGGTAGGCGACATCGGTCCAGCCGGCCTCGCGCACCCATGCGGCGAGCGCGCGCTGGGCGGGCCAGGCCTTGATCGACTCGTTGAGGTAGTCGTACGCATCGGCGTTCGAACTCACCCAGCGGGCGACGGTGGGCAGCACGCGGTCGTTGTAGAACCGGTAGAGCGCCGCGAAAACCGGATTCTGCGGCTGGGAGAACTCGCAGATCACGAGGCGGCCGCCGGGCTTGGTGACCCGCAGCAGCTCGGCGAGGGCGACCTTGGGCTCGGCGACGTTGCGCAGCCCGAACGAGATGGTGACGGCGTCGAACGATGCGTCATCGAACGGCAGCGCCATGGCGTCGGCTTCGACGAAGGAGAGATTCGGGATGCCGCCGTGCCGCCGCGCGCCCTCGGCGATCATGCCGGGCGAGAAGTCCGCGGCGACGACCTCGGCGCCGCTGCGGGCGAGTGCGACGCTCGATGCTCCTGTGCCCGCCGCGAGGTCGAGCACCCGCTCCCCCGGCTGCGGCGCGACGGCGCGGGTCATCGCGATGCGCCAGAGGCGATCGTTGCCGAGGCTCAGCAGCGTGTTGGTGCGGTCGTAGGCCGCGGCCACCTGATCGAACATGCCGCTCACACGGGCGGGATCCTTGCCCAGGTCGGCGCGGTTGGGCTCGTCGGCGGCGGTCACCCGTCGAGTCTAGGCGGGCCGGGCGAGGCCTAGGCTGGACGGGTGACCCTGCCCGCTCCCCCCCGACTGGTGGCGGTCACCCGGGAGACCATCGCGCACGAGGATCTGCTGGCTCTGGCGGACCCGCACACACCGCTGGTGTGGTCGCGGCGCGGCGACGGATTCGTCGGGATCGGTCGCCCGCTGATCACCCTCGAGGCATCCGCGGAGGCCGCGACCCGGCTCGCGTCGACGTGGCGCGCGATCGCGGATGCCGCGTCCGTCGACGACAAGGTGCACGCCCCCGGCACGGGCCTCCTCGCCTTCGGCTCTCTCGCGTTCGACGAGCACGCCGAGGCGCGCTCCCGTTCGGGTGCGACGTCGCGACTGGTGGTTCCGTCCGTCGTCGTCGGCCGCACCGGCGGGAAGACCTGGATCACGCGCATCACGAGGGAGGAGGCATCCGATCAGGGCGAGGATGTCGCCCCGATCCCGTACGGCCCGTACTGGTCGGCCACGCTCGGACCCGGCGCGCAGAGCCCCGAGGACTACACCCGCGCCGTCGCCGAGGCGGTGGCCCGCATCGGCCGCGGCGAGCTCGAGAAGGTGGTGCTGGCCCGCGACCTCGTGGGGTCGGTGCCGGCGGGCGCCGACCTGCGCCGGCTCGTGCGCGCCCTGCAGAGCGGCTACCCCGACACGTGGACCTTCGCCGTCGGCGGCCTCATCGGCGCGAGCCCCGAGACCCTCGTCACCGTGCACGACGGCACCCTCACCGCCCGGGTGCTCGCCGGCACCGCCGCGCGCGGCGCCGATGCCGATCGGGATGCCGCCGCCGCCGTCGCTCTCGCGACCAGCCAGAAGGATCTCGACGAGCACCGCTTCGCCGTGCAGAGCGTGCTCGACGCGCTCGCCGGTCACACGCGCGCGGTGACCGCCGCCGAGACGCCCTTCACCCTGAAGCTGCCCAACGTGTGGCACCTCGCGACCGACGTCGAGGGCGACCTGGGGCACGAGGCATCCGCTCTGGATCTCGTCGCGGTGCTGCACCCCACCGCCGCGGTCGCCGGCACCCCGACGGCGTCGGCCCTCGCGACGATCCGCGAGCTCGAGCCGTTCGACCGCGGACGCTACGCCGGTCCGGTCGGCTGGATCGACGGCGACGGCGACGGCGAGTGGGCGATCGCGCTGCGCTGCGCGCAGTTCGGCGCAGAGTCGTCGTCTCCCACGGCCGAGGATCGCGACGACATCCCGGTGACGGCGTTCGCGGGCGCCGGCATCGTCGCCTCGAGCGACCCCGAGGCGGAGCTGCTCGAGACCCGGGTGAAGTTCCGCCCGATCGTCGACGCGCTCGCCTGAGCGGATGCCGCGGCGCGCTCAGCGCTCGAGAGGCACCTCGATGAGCTGACGTCCGCCCGACGGCGATGTGAGCACCTGATCGAGCGCGGACCGTGTCGTGACGCGGTGGTACTCCCAGCCGTAGGCGAGGGCGAGCTGTTCGAGGCGCACGGTCTGCGGCGTGTACTGCACGCGATCCATCGCCTCGGGGCCTGCGATCTGGGCCACCTCGAGCCCGTCGAAGATCGTGCCGCCGCCGTCGTTGCCGACGATCACCTGGATGCGCGGTTCCGGCTCGCCGGGCGCGGCCAGCAGCGCGCCGACGTCGTGCAGCAGCGCGAGGTCGCCGAGGAGCACCCGGGTGACGCCCGGTCGCCCGTCCGCCTGCGAGGCGGCGGCGACGCCGAGGGCGGTCGCGATCGTGCCGTCGATACCCGCGAGCCCACGGTTGGCGTGCACCCGCACCTTCTTGCCGGCGAGCACCTGGTCGGCGACCCGAACGAGCCGCGACGATCCGAACACGAGTCGGTCGTGCGGCCAGGTCGCGCGCCAGACGGCGTCGACGAGCAGCGTGCGGTCGACCCGCTCCCGCGCGACCGCGAGCTCGGCGTCGATCGCACCGAGGCGGCGCTGAGGCTCGGCGGACGCGAGCGCATCGGCGTCGGGCGCGGGCGGGGTGAGATCGACGGATGCCTCGCGCGACGCCCGCAGCCATGCACCGAGCCACTCGCGGTCGGTGTCGCCGGGTTCGACGGCGAGCGCGTCGACGGCGAGGCTCTCACCGTTGAGGTTGAGCGGCTCGCCGGGGCCGCGCAGCGCGACAACCTCGACGTCGGCACGCGAGAGCAGGGCGGTGACCTCGCGGCTGAGAGTCGGATGCCCCAGCACCACCGCCCGCTCGACGGCTCCGCCGAGCGCGGGATCGCGGAGCAGTTCGCGATAGCCGTGCACGAGCTGCCGGCCGAACCGGGCGCCGGAGACGATCTCGGCGACGAGCGGCCAGCCGCCCAGGTGGGCGAGCTGCTCGGCGTCGGGCCCGGCGTCGGATCCGGCGATCACCACGGTGCGCGGACCCCGCACGAGCAGGTGCGGCAGGGGCTCGGGGTCGGTCGCGACATCCGCCTCGCCGATGCCGCCGCCGCCCTGGTAGAGCGCGCCGAACGACTCCTCTTCGCCCTCCTCGGCGGGGGCGGCGGGAACGGGAACGGCCGCAGCCTCGGCCGCGAACCAGGCCGGGAGGGGCCCGGCGAGCGGCTCGCGGTACGGCAGGTTCAGGTGCACCGGGCCGGCGGCGCGGGTGCCGGCACCGATGGCCTCCTCGACGGCCTGGGCGGCCACGGCGCGCAGCATCGCGGTCTGCTCGGCGGTGCCGTCGGGGTCGGTCTCCTCGGGCACCGGAAGATCGGTCTCGTGGCGCGCGGCGAGCGCGAAGAGTCCCGGCTGGCGGGTGGTCTGGTTCGCGCCCACGCCGCGCAGCTCGGGCGGGCGATCTGCGGTGAGCAGCAGCAGCGGCACACCGGCGTGGTGCGCTTCGAGGGCGGCAGGCAGCAGGTTCGCGACAGCGGTGCCCGAGGTGCAGATGACGGCGGCGGGCACACCGGACTCGCGGCCGATGCCGAGCGCCGTGAAGCCCGCGACGCGCTCATCGATGCGCACGTGCAGCTGGGCGAGTCCGCGGCGGTCGAGCTCCGCGGCGGCGAGGGCGAGGGCCTGGGAGCGCGAGCCGGGGCTGACGACGAGATGCCGCACCCCCTGCGCGACGAGCGCGCCCAGCAGGGCCGCGGCGGCATCCGTCGCCGGAGATCGATCGGTCACGCGGTCAGCCCTTGCGCTTCTCGTCGTCGTCGGTCGTACGGGGAGGGAGGTCGGGGTCGGCGTCCTCCGCGTCGAGGCGTGCCAACTCCTCTTCCAGCCGGCGGATGCGCTCATCCTGGTCGGAGAGATCCGCGAGCGACCCGAGGAACGCGGGGTCGTCGTCGGGGGCGGGCCGTCCGGCGGAACGAAGCCGCGAGCGGCCGATGGTGAACCAGAGCACCCCGCCGATGACCGGCAGGAGCAGCAGGATGAGGATCCACACGGGCTTGGACACGCCGCGGTGCCGGTCGGCCGGTTGCACAGCGCCGTCGATGACGCTGTAGATCCAGAACACGACCGCGAGCACTGCAACGATCAGCACGAGCCGCATGCCCTCATCCTAGGCGCGCCCGCCGGGGAGAGGCCTGGGGAGGACGGCGGGATGACGCATCCGCTCGTTCAGGCGACACGTCACCGGCCGACCTACGATGGAGGGATGTCCGCCCATCCCGTGCGCTCGGCCGTGCTCTACTCGGTGCTGCGTCTGCTCGCATTCGCCGTGCCGTTCGGCCTCATGATGCTGCTCCCGATCTTCCAGCAGTTCGTCTGGCTCGCCGCGATCTTCGCCGCACTGATCGGACTGAGCATCTCGGTGATCTTCCTGCGACGCCCCCTCGACGAGGTCACCACGACCCTCGCCGACAACCGCGAGCGTCGGCGCGCCGCGCGCAGCGGCGACCGCGTGCGCCGCAACGAGTTCGACGAGGACGAGGCGGCAGACGCCTACTTCGGCGACGACGACGCGCGCTGAGCGTCACTCACCGGCCGGAGCGGATGCCGCGGTTCAGGCCGAGAACGCCCAGAACAGCAGTGCGCTGTAGGCGAGGGCTCCGAGGGACGTGAGACTGAGGGCGATCACGAGCTCCTGCGGCTTGCCGTACATCCACACGATGAGCAGCGCCGGACCGAGCAGCAGCAGCGACATCAGCGCGAGCCACGCGATCGGGTAGAAGAACCCGAGGAAGCAGGCGATCAGCAGCGCCACGACGACGAACACCGTGTACAGCGCCTGTGTGCCGCGCGCGCCGATCAGCACGCTCAGGGTGCGCTTGCCGGCCTCACGATCCTGGGGGATGTCGCGCAGGTTGTTCGCGAGCAGCACGGCACAGGCGAGCAGACCCGCTGCGACCCCGCCGAACCAGGCTTCCTGCGGCACGACGCCGACCTGGATGAAGGTCGTTCCGGCCGTGGCGACCAGCCCGAAGAAGACGAAGACGAACACCTCGCCGAGGGCGTTGTAGCCGTAGGGACGCTTGCCGCCGGTGTAGAACCACGCCGCCGCGACGCACACCGCGCCGACGATCAGCAGCCACCAGTGCTGGGTGCGCACCGTGAGCACGACTCCGACGATGCCCGCGAGCGCGAAGAACGCCAGGGCGACAGCGAGGACCGCCTTCGGGGCGGCCTTGCGGGAGCCGGTGAGCCGGCCCGGGCCCACCCGGTAGTCGTCGGTGCCGCGGATGCCGTCGCTGTAGTCGTTCGCGTAGTTCACGCCGATCTGCAGGAAGACCGCGACCGCGAGGCATCCGAGTGCCAGCACCCAGTGAAGGTTCGGGTCGATCACGTGCGCGGCGCCGGTGCCGATGAGCACGGGGGCGATCGCGAGCGGCAGGGTGCGCAGACGCGCGGCGGCGATCCAGTCGCGCACACCCGCGCGACGCGGCGCGGTCACGGGCGAGCCGGAGCGCTGCGGATTGCCTCGGGGGTGCGTCTTGCGCGCGGGCGCCGAGCGCCGCTTCTTGGTGTTGCCTGCCACGGGGAGCAATCCTAGGGGCGCGCGCTCATGTGCCCGCCGAGAGGGCGGCGCGTGCGTGCGCGGCGAGCGCACGCCGGTCGGGCTTCCCCGAGACGAGCAACGGCATCTCGGCGACGGTCAGCAGGTGCGCGGGGCGGGCTGCGCCGCCCACCTCGGCCTCGACGCGCGCGCGGGCCGCGGCGAGCGCGGCGGCCTCGTCGACGTCCCCCGCGACGACGATGGCGGATGCCTCGCCCCACCGCGCGTCCGGCACGCCGACGACGATCGCGGCGACGAGCGCGGGCACCGTGCGCACCGCCCGCTCCACCCGGTCGAGCGAGACGTTCACCCCGCCCGAGACGATCACGTTGTCGATACGGCCGGTGATGCGCAGCATCCCGTCGTCGACGCTGCCGGCGTCGCCCGTGCGATACCAGCGCACCCCGTCGGCGTCGACCGGGAACACCGCCGCGGTGAGTGCCGGATCACCCAGGTAGCCGTCGGCGAGCGTCGGCCCCGCCACCTGCACCTCGCCCGCTTCGACGCGCAGCCGCACGCCGTCGAGCGGCGCTCCGTCGTAGACGCATCCGCCGGCGGTCTCGCTCGACCCGTAGGTGCGCACGATGCGCACCCCCGCCGCCGCGGCCCGTTCGGCGAGCGCGGGGGCGAGCGCTTGACCGCCGATCAGCACGGCGTCGAAGCTCGCGAGCGCTCGGGCGGCGGCGGCATCCGCGTCGAGCAGGTCGCTCAACTGGGTCGGCACCAGGGCCGTGTAGCGGGGCCCCGGGCCGAGGGCGTCGGTGGCCTCGATGACATCGGATGCCGCGAACCGTCCGCCGTGCGCAATCGATGGCAGCACGACCGGCTCGGTGCCGCTGACGACCGAGCGCACGAGCACCTGCAGGCCGGCGACGTAGGTGGGGGTCAGCGCGAGCAGCCAGCGCCCGGCGCCGAGCAGCCCCACGGTTGCGCGCGCCGACGCGAGCAGGGCATCGGCCGACAGCACGACCGACTTCGGATGCCCCGTCGACCCCGACGTCGTGATGACCGCCGCCGCGCCCGGCAACAGGTCGTCGCGCGAGGACAGGGAGCCTTCGCGGGCAACGTCCTGTTCTCGCGCGTTCTCCTGCGGCCGCGCGGCCGGCGCCGCAGCCACCGGCTCGCCGCCGAGACGCAGCGCGGACCCCGACCCGTCGAGCGCGGCGCGCAGCGCACGGGTCAGGGCCGCGACATCCGTCATCTCAGAAGTGCCAGGGATACGGCGACCAGTCGGGGTCGCGCTTCTCGAGGAATGCGTCGCGGCCCTCGACGGCCTCATCGGTGCCGTAGGCGAGACGCGTCGCCTCGCCCGCGAACAGCTGCTGGCCGACGAGCCCGTCGTCGACCGCGTTGAACGCGTACTTCAGCATGCGGATCGCCGTGGGCGACTTGCCGAGGATCGTGCGTGCCATCGCCACCGCCTCGCGCTCGAGGTCCTCGTGCGCGACGACACGGTTGATCGCCCCGATCTCGTACGCCCGCTCTGCGGAGTATTCCTCCGCCAGGAAGAAGATCTCCCGCGCCACCTTCTGACCCACCTGGCGCGCGAAGTACGCCGAGCCGTACCCCGCGTCGAACGAGCCCACGTCGGCGTCGGTCTGCTTGAACCGGGCGTGCTCACGCGAGGCGATCGCCAGATCGCACACGACGTAGAGCGAGTGCCCGCCACCGGCCGCCCATCCGGGGACGACCGCGATCACGGGCTTCGGCATGAAGCGGATGAGCCGCTGCACCTCGAGGATGTGCAGCCGCCCGGCGCGGGCCGGGTCGTGCACTGCGGCCTCGTCCTCGCTGTATTTGTAGCCGTCGCGACCGCGGATGCGCTGGTCGCCGCCCGAGCAGAACGCCCACCCGCCGTCCTTCGGGCTCGGCCCGTTGCCGGTCAGCAGCACCACGCCGATGCGCGGGTCCTGACGCGCGATGTCCAGCGCCCGGTAGAGCTCGTCGACCGTGTGCGGACGGAACGCGTTGCGCACCTCGGGTCGGTCGAACGCGATGCGGGCGATGCGCCCGTCACGGCTGACGTGGGCGGTGATGTCGGTGTACGACGCCGCCCCCGGGGCATCCGCCCACTCGGACTCATCGAACAGCGGCGAGATCATGCGCGGCTCAGTTCTTGCCGTCGCGCCACTGCAGCCAGCGGCGCACGACGTCGAAGTCCCAGTCGGGTCCGTCGAAGCCGAGCGTGAACAGGCGCACGCCGGCGTCATAGAGCGCGTCGGCGTCGTCGGTCGTGCGGCGCTGCAGCTCGTTCGAGACGACCAGGTTCGACACGTCCGTGCCGTCCTTCGCCGCCCACTCGTCGATGACCGAGATCTTGTGCGCGAGCTCCTCGGGGGTGACGAAGCTGTGCCAGATGTCGGCGTGACGGGCGACGATGCGCAGTGTCTTCTGCTCGCCCTTGCCGCCGATGAGCACCGGGATCTTTCGGGTCGGCACCGGCACCAGCTTCTCCCAGCGCGCCTCGATGCGCGGCAGAGCCTCGGCGAGCGCGGTGAGGCGGGTGCCGGGGGTGCCGAACTCGTAGCCGTACTCGTCGTAGTCGCGCTCGAACCAGCCCGAGCCCGTGCCGAAGATGAAGCGCCCCTCGCCGCCCTTGGCCGAGATGTGGTCGACCGTGCGGGCCATGTCGGCCTGCAGGTCGGCGTTGCGGTAGCTGTTGCAGTTCACGAGGGCGCCGAATTCGACCTTCTCCGTCTGCTCGGCCCACGCCGCGAGCATCGTCCACGACTCGAAGTGGCGGCCCTCGGGGTCGCCCGAGAGCGGGTAGAAGTGGTCCCAGTTGAAGAGGATGTCGACGCCGAGGTCTTCGAGGGTGAGGACCGCACGACGGATGTCTTCGTAAGAGACGTGCTGGGGACGGATCTGGATGCCGAGACGGACCGGGGTGTCGAGGAGCATGGCATCCAGCCTATTCCTGCCCCGCCCGACGCCGCCGCCCTCGCGGCCGGCCTGGGCGGCGGCGGGCGGCGCTCAGCCGAAGAAGCCGAAGCGGATGATGCTGGCGACCCCGACCACGACGCAGTAGATCACGAACGGGTACAGCGTGCGCGTGTGGAAGTAGCGCGACAGGAACGCCACCGCGGCGAAGGCCGCGACGAATGCGCAGATCGAGCCGACTATGACCTGGCCCATGATGCCGCGGGCGTCGGGCTGCAGCAGGTCGGGGACCTTCAGAACCCCGGCGGCGAGGATGACGGGCGTGGCGAGCATGAACGCGAACCGTGCGGCGCTCTCGTGGTCGAGGCGGCGCAGGAGTCCGGCCGAGATCGTCACACCCGAGCGGGAGATGCCGGGCAGCAGGGCGAGCGCCTGGGTGGTGCCGATCAGGGCTCCCTCGCCGAGGGACAGGTCGTCGATGCGGCGGGCGGCGACGCCGCGGGCCTCCGCACGCGACCCGGCGGCACGGGCGGCCCGCCCGGCGAGGATCGTCTGACGGCGACGCAGCAGCTCGGCCGTCAGCAGCACGAGGCCGTTCAGGGTCAGGAAGACGGCGGCCACGAGCGGGGTCGAGAAGAGCACACGCAGCGGCTTCTCGAGCAGCAGGCCGATGACGCCCACCGGGATCGTTCCGATGATGAGCAGCCACGCCAGACGCGCCTCGCTGCGGCCGAGACTGCGGTGGCGCAGCGACCAGAAGAACCCGCGGATCACCGCGACCCAGTCCCGCCAGTAGAAGACGATGAGCGCGAGCGCCGTCGCAACGTGCAACGCCACGACGAACGCGAGGAACGGGGTGTGCCCCGACGAGTCGCCCTGGGTGACGAGGGACTGCCACTCGCCGCCGATCCACGCGGGGACGAGAATGGAATGCCCGAGGCTGGAGATCGGGAAGAGTTCGGTCACTCCCTGGAGGAGTCCGATGACGACGGCCTGCAAATAGGTCAGATCCACGCGGGCATGATCGCACACCCGCTCATGGATGACGCTAAGGAAACGGAACGCCCGATGCCAGACACCCCGTCGCTCGCCGACATCGCCGCCACCGCGCGGGTCGTCGCACTGCCGATGGCGACCCGCTTCCGGGGCGTGACCGTGCGCGAGGCGCTGCTGTTCGAGGGGCCGCAGGGCTGGTCGGAGTTCGCCCCCTTCGCCGAGTACGACGACGACGAGGCATCCGTCTGGCTGCGTGCGGCGATCGATTTCGCCTGGATGCCGCAGCCCGCCGCCCGCCGCGACGAGATCCCGGTGAACGCGACCGTGCCGGCGGTCGCGGCGGACGAGGTGCCCGTCGTGCTGGCCCGCTTCGACGGCTGCCGCACCGCGAAGGTGAAGGTCGCCGAGCGCGGGAAGTCTCTCGCCGACGACGTCGCCCGCGTCGCGGCGGTGCGACGGGCGCTCGGCCCGGAGGGACGCGTGCGCCTCGACGCGAACGGCGGATGGAACGTCGACGAGGCCGAGCACGCCATCCGCGCGCTGGAGCCGTACGACCTCGAATACGTCGAGCAGCCGTGCGCGCGGGTCGACGAGCTCGCCGACATCCGCGCCCGCATGCACGACCTCGACGTGCCGATCGCCGCCGACGAGAGCGTGCGCAAGGCCGAGGATCCCCTCGCCGTGGCCCGCGCGGGGGCGGCCGACATCCTCGTCGTCAAGGCGGCGCCGCTCGGCGGTCTCTCCCGGGCACTGGAGGTCGTGGCCGCGGCGGGGCTGCCGGCGGTGGTCTCGAGCGCGCTCGACACCTCGGTCGGGCTCGGCATGGGACTCGCCCTCGCTGCCGCGCTCCCCGAGCTCGACTACGACTGCGGGCTCGGCACCTCGTCGCTGTTCCTCGCCGACGTCACAGCGCAGCCGCTGCGCCCCGAAGGCGGTGTCATCGCCGTGCGCCGCGCGCAGCCCGACGCGGCGCTGCTGGCGCGGCACGAGGCATCCGACGACCGACGCGACTGGTGGATGTCACGCCTCGCCCGCTGCCACGCGCTGATCGCCGGCTGAGCGAGGCGCGGCTCAGAGCAGCGACTGCAGCAGACCGAGCTGCAGCTGGGCGGTGCCGAAGATGGCGAGGTACACGAGGATCGTGAGAAGCGGGATCCACGGGGTCAGCACGCGGCCGACCTTCGCGAGCGCCGTGCCCGCATAGCCCTCGCGGAACACATGCAGCACGGTGGCGAACCACATGGGAGTCACCGCGAGGTAGACCAGGGCGCACCACGGGCACAGCGTGTGCAGCGAGAAGATGCTCTCGGACGCGAGCCAGAGCACGAAGCCCATCGCGAAGGTCATGCCGGCCAGGAACAGCCACCAGAACCAGGCGGCGAAGCGCGCCCGGGCCAGAAGCCCCACCCCGACCGCGATCGGTGCGGGGAACATCATGAGACCGAGGATCGGGTTCGGGAACCCGAACACGTTGCCCTGCGGCGACTGGATGTTCTTGCCGCACTGGATGAACGCGTTGACCGAGCACGAGAGCGCCGCGTCGGGGTTCTTCAGCAGCGCCAGATCGTCGAGCGTCAGGTTGAACGCCGCGATGAGACCCGCCAGGCCCCCGACGATCAACAGGATCGGGAGGGCGAGCGGGATGCGGGATGCGGGGGCTGCGGCGGCGGTCGGCGTCGGCGAGGTCACCTCGCGAGGCTATCGCGACCGGCGCACGACGGGGTCGCACCGGCGCGGATCCACAGGGATCCGACGGCTCGACACGGCGGCGGCTCAGCCTGCGGGCGACTCGACCAGCAACGACGCCAGAGCCGCGATGCGCTCGGCGCACTGCTGCTCGGCCCGCTTCGGCGACAGGCGCGCGATCGCCGCGTGCACCGCGGCATCCTCCCACGTGTTCACGAGCATCCGGGCGGCCTCGTCGTCGGGGACGCGTAGCGCGAGACGCGACGTGCGCCGGATCTCGGCGATGATCTGCGCGACCCGGGCGGCCATCGCGCCGTCCCAGGCGAGATAGGCACGGGCCAGGCGCTCGTCGCGCATCGCGTTCGTGCGGATCTCACTCATGAGCAGCACGCCGAGACGGTCGTCGGTGGCGATGTCGAGCACGAAGCGCACGATCTCCGCGGTGCTGCGGGGCACCTCGGCGGCGGCCATCTCGGACACGCGGTCCGCGACGCGGGCGAGCTTGGTGTCGGAGACCTGCCGGGCGAGTTCGAAGAAGAGATCCTCCTTCGACTCGAAGTTGGAGTAGAAGGCTCCGCGGGTGAAACCCGCGCGCTCGCAGATCGCCTCGACGGATGCCCCGTCGAAGCCGACTTCTGCGAACACCTCGGAGGCCGCCTCGACCAGGCGGGCTCGGGTGTTCTCGCGACTGCGCGTCGTCGGCATCAGCGACGCACCACCTCTCCGTGCGCTCATCCGCCGTTCAGGTTGCGGGGGATGGCGGACTCTACGATACACACCTGTATCGGATACAGTCATGTATCGAACCCCGAACCTCGATTTCGCGGAGGCGTCGTGTCCACACTGCTCTACTCGCTCGGCCGTTGGTCGTTCCGCCACCCGTGGCGGGTGCTGCTGACCTGGGTGCTGCTGCTGGTCATCGCCGGCGGCGCCGCCGCGGTGTTCGGCAAGGGCACCGACAACGCGTTCTCGATCCCCGGCACGGAGTCCCAGGCCGGCCTCGAGCAGCTCAGCCGCACCTTCCCGCAGGCGGCCGGCACGAGCGCGCAGATCATCGTGGTCGCCGCCCCCGGGCAGACGGTCGACGAGAGCGCCTACACGAGCGAGATCGCGAACACCGTCACCGAGATCGGAGCGCTCGACGGCGTGCTGGGAGCGACCGATCCGTTCGGGAAGACCGTCAACGGCCTCGTCTCCGACGACAAGAG
The DNA here is from genome assembly GCF_001725695.1 of Microbacterium sp. SCN 71-21. NCBI lineage: Bacteria > Bacillati > Actinomycetota > Actinomycetes > Micrococcales > Microbacteriaceae > Microbacterium > Microbacterium sp. SCN 71-21. Next base: position 29,435 of record NZ_MEGA01000001.1, on the reverse strand, counting down.
CGCCGCCATCATCAGCATGCAGTTCAACGGCCAGGTCACCGACGTTCCGGCGAGCACGAAGACCGACCTGCAGTCGATCACGACCTCGCTGCAGCACGCCCTCCCCCAGGGCGCCACCGCCCAGCTCGGCGGCGACCTGTTCGCCGTCTCGGTGCCGGGCATCAGCATCACCGAAGCGGTCGGGCTCGTGATCGCCCTGCTGGTGCTGCTCGTCACCTTCCGGTCGTTCCTCATGGCCGGCATGCCCCTCGGGAGCGCCCTCATCGGCGTCGCGATCTCCATGTCGCTCATCCTCGGGGCGACGGCGTTCGCCTCGGTGTCCTCCACGACCCCTCTGCTCGCGCTGATGCTCGGGCTCGCCGTCGGCATCGACTACGCGCTGTTCATCGCCGCGCGACATCAGGACCAGGTGCGCGCCGGCGTCCCTCCGGAAGAGTCCGCCGCCCGCGCGACCGGCACCGCCGGCTCCGCCGTCGTCTTCGCCGGCATCACCGTGCTCATCGCGCTCATCGGCCTCGGCTTCGCGAACATCCCGTTCCTGACGACGATGGGCATCGCGGCCGCGCTCGCCGTCGCGATCGCGGTGATCGTCGCGATCACCCTCACCCCCGCCTTCCTCGGCTTCGCGAAGGGCCGGGTCGTCGGCTGGTCGCGCCGTCCGAAGGCCGCCGCGAAGAAATCGGATGCTGCACCCCGCCGGTCGTTCTCCACCCGCTGGGCGGGCGTGGTGACGAGGCATCCGCTCGTCACGACCATCGCGGTCATCGTGACGCTCGGCGTGCTGGCCATCCCGGCGGCGAGCCTGCAACTGGCCCTTCCGAACGCGGGCGTACTGCCGAAGGACAACGAGGCGCGCAAGACCTACGACCTGATCTCCGAGCACTTCGGACCCGGCTTCAACGGCCCGCTCATCATGACCGGCACGATCGTCACCTCGACCGATCCGCTGAACCTCATGAAGAAGATCGGCGACGACGTCGCCACCCTGCCGGGGGTCAAGACCGTCGCCCTCGCGACCCCGAACGAGACCGCCGACACGGGCATCGTGCAGATCATCCCCACGACGGCGCCCGACTCACCCGAGACGGCCGCACTCGTGCGGGAGCTGCGCGCGCAGCACGACCACATCCTCGACACCTACGGCGTCGACATGAAGGTCACCGGCTTCACCGCGGTCGGCATCGACATCTCCGATCGCCTCGGCGGCGCGCTGCTGCCGTTCGGCATCTTCGTCGTCGGGCTCTCGCTCGTGCTGCTCATGGTCGTGTTCCGCTCGATCTGGGTGCCGATCAAGGCTGCGCTGGGCTACCTGCTGTCGGTGGGCGCCGCGTTCGGCGTCGTGTCGGCCGTGTTCGTGTGGGGCTGGGGCGCCGACCTCATCCACGTCGCGAAGGTCGGCCCCATCATCAGCTTCATGCCGATCGTGCTCATGGGCGTGCTGTTCGGCCTGGCGATGGACTACCAGGTCTTCCTCGTCTCGCGCATGCGCGAGGACTTCGTGCACGCGAAGGCCGACGGCCGCACCCGCCGCGAGGTCGCGATCGACGCCGTGCGCAGCGGCTACACCGGCTCCGCCCGCGTCGTCACGGCGGCGGCGACCATCATGTTCGCCGTGTTCGCCGCGTTCATCCCCGAGGGGGACTCGAGCCTCAAGCCCATCGCACTGGGGCTCGCCAGCGGCATCCTGTTCGACGCGTTCCTGGTGCGCATGACGCTCGTGCCGGCCGTGATGGCCCTGCTCGGCGCGCACGCCTGGTGGATGCCGCGCTGGCTCGGCAAGCGCCTGCCCCACTTCGACATCGAGGGCGAGGCCGTCGAGCGCGAGATCGCGCTGGCCGACTGGCCCGACGACGCCGACCGCTATGCCGTGGCCGCCGACGCGCTCGAGCTCGACGACGAACGGCGTCGCGTCTACACCGGCGTCGACGTGAGGCTCGCGACCGGCGACGGCCTGCTCGTCACCGCGGAGGACCCGCGGGCGACCCGCGCCCTGCTGCTCACGATCGCCGGACGCCTCGAGTCGACCGGCGGGCGCCTGCGTGTGGCGGGCCACCTTCTCCCCGGACGCAACGCCTGGGCCCGTCGACACAGCGCGTTCGTCTCGCTCGGCACCAGCGAGGCGCCGCTCACCGACCTGCGCCGTGGCCTGCGCCGCGCCAGCATCGTCGTGATCGACGGCATCGACCGGCTCGAACGCCTCACCCCCGCCGACCGCGACCAGGCGCTCGCCCTGCTGCGCGAGGGCGCCGGCGACGGCCGCGTGACGCTCGTCGCGTCGGCGCCACCGACCTCCGTCGACGATCTCGGCGCCCTGCTGCGGGGCGCTCGCATCTCCATCGCGCCCGCACTGCGCATCCGCACGACGCTCTCCGCGTCCGACGTCGCCGAGGTGACCGCATGACTCTGCTCGAACGCTCCCGCACCCTGCGCCCGGTGACCTGGCTCGCCGTCATCGGCGTGATCCTGCTGCCCGTGCTCGTCGGCGCCGTGCTGGTCGTGTCGCTGTACAACCCGACCGACCGGCTCGGCAACATGACCGCGGCCATCGTCAACAACGACAAGCCGGTCACCCTCAACGGCCAGACGGTGCCGCTCGGACGTCAGTTGACCGCCGGCCTCGTCGAGGGTTCGAAGGACCTGCCCTCGAACCTCGACTGGGTGATCTCCAACACGGATGACGCGGCCTCCGGTCTCGCCGACGGCACGTACGCCGCGGTCATCACCATCCCCGACAACTTCTCCGCCGCCGCCACCTCCACCGCCCCGGGCGGCACACCTGAGAAGGCGACGATCTCGATCGCGACGGCCAACGACGCGAAGGTCGTCGACTCGGCGATCACCGCGCAGATCGCGCAGACCGCGACATCCGTCATGGGACAGCAGCTGTCGCAGAACTACGTCAAGAACGTGCTGCTCGGCTTCACGACGCTCAACACGCAGCTCGGACAGGCCTCGAGCGGTGCCGAGCAGCTCGCCACGGGCGCCGCCACCGCCGCGAGCGGTGCGGCCGCCCTCCCCTCCGGCATCGGCCAACTCGCCTCCGGGGCGAACCAGCTAACCTCCGGCGCGAACCAGCTGTCATCGGGCGCCGGCCAGCTCGCGAGCGGACTGGAGACCGCTGCCGCGCAAGTCGCGAGCCCGTCGTTGAACTCGGCCGCCGCCACCACGTCCCAGTACGCGGCCAGCGCGGCCAGCCAGACGACAGCGGTCGCGACGACGCTCGGCGCCCTCGCCCAGGAGTGCGCGCAGCTACTGCCGCCGCACGCGCTGCCGAACACGAACACGGCCGCCATCGCGACGCTGTGCGAGAAGCTCGGCACACTCGTCGGCTCCCCGACCGACCCCGCGAACGACACGGCGATCGGGGCGGCGACGGCCGCCGGCTACGCGGCGGGCTACGCGTCCGGCACCCAGACCGGCGTGTCCCAGCTGACGTCGCAGACCTCGGCCGGTCTCACGCAGTCGGCCGCCGCGGCGCACCAGCTGCAGTCCGGAGCATCCGGCATCGCCGCCGGCTCGGCCGCGCTCGCGTCGGGCGCCACCCAGGCGTCGTCCGGGGCGACCCAGCTCGTCGCCGGCGTGGACCAGCTCGCCACCGGCGCCTCGTCGCTCTCCGACGGCCTGAAGACGGCCGTCTCATCGATCCCCACCTACAGCGACACACAGGCGGCGACCCTCGCCGACGTCGTCGCGAACCCGGTGACCGCCAGCGGGGTCTCCACGAACCTGTTCGGCGGCTCCGCCATCCCGCTGCTGTCGACCCTCGTGCTCTGGTTCGGATCGCTGGCGACCTTCGTGGTGCTGCAGGCGGTCTCGCGTCGTGCGCTCGCGAGCCGTCTGCCCTCGGTCGTGCTGGCGCTGCGCTCCTTCGCCCCCGCCGCCGTCATCGGTGCCCTGCAGGGCGTGCTCGTCGCCATCGTCGTGCAGATCGCGGCGAACTACGACACCGGATCGTGGCTCGCGTACGCCGGGCTGAGCGTCGTCGCCGGCATCGCGTTCGCCGCGGTCAACCAGGCGCTCGTCGCGCTCTTCCGCGGCACCGGCCGCCTCATCGCCGCGATCGCCGGAACACTCGCCATCGCCACGTCGGTCGTCTCGACGACGCCGTCGGGGCTGACCTGGCTCGCCGGTCTCATGCCGACCGCGCCGGCCTACAACGCCGCCCTCGGGGTGCTCGCGAGTGCCGGTGGCGTCGGATCCGCCGTCGTCGGCATGGTCGTATGGACGGTGCTGGGTCTGCTCGCCACCACCTTCGCGGTGTGGCGCCACCGCACGTCCTCGGTGCGGGCGGTGGTCGCCGGCACGACGGCCTGACCCGCGTCCGCGCGACATGACGAGGGGGTGGATGCCGCGGCATCCACCCCCTCGTCATATGCCGGTCGGCTCAGCTGCCGCCGGTGGTGAGCCCGCTGTAGGCGTGCAGACCCTTGAAGAACATGTTGACGATCGTGAAGTTGAACATCACCGCGGCGAAGCCGACGATCGACAGCCACGCCGACCGCGTGCCGCGCCAACCGCGCGTCGCACGCGCGTGGATGTAACCCGCGTACAGGACCCAGATGACGAAGGTCCAGACTTCCTTCGTGTCGAAGCCCCAGTAGCGTCCCCAGGCGTCGTTCGCCCAGATGGAGCCTGCGATGAGGGTGAACGTCCAGAAGATGAAGCCGATGATCGCGAATCGGTAGGCGAGGGACTCGAGGTTCTCGGCCGACGGCAGCAGCCGCAGGAATCCGGGACCGGTCTTCGCACCGGCGGTGCCCGCCTCGGCGGCGGCGAGCGCGCGGCGCTCGCGGCGGATCTGCATGAGCTGCAGCACCGAGAGCGCGAACGCGAGGGCGAACAGCGCCGTCGCGAGAGAGGCGACGAACACGTGCACCACGAGCCACACGCTCTTCAGCGGATCGGCGAGGGGCGTGATCTCGCGGTAGAACGCGACTGCAGAGCCACCCATGAGCAGCACGATGAGGCCCGTGATGAAGGAGCCGAGGAAGCGAAGGTCGTAACGGAACAGCACCGCGAGGTACACCGCGACGATCAGCAGGGTTCCGGTGAGGGCGAACTCGTACATGTTCGACCAGGGCACCCGGCCCGAGGCGATTCCGCGCGTGACGTCGGCCGCGAGGTGGAAGAGGAAGCCGAGCCAGGTCAGCGTCGTGCCGATGCGCGCCCACACGGGGCGGTCGCGACGCGATCCGCGGGCCGTCAGTGCCTCGGCGGCGCGCTCCTGTCGCGCACGCACCTGATCGATGGTCTCGACCGAGCCGCGGGAAGAGGCCGACGACGAGGCCGTCGCCGCCCCTACGCCGACGAGCTCGCGCACATCCTCGGTGGCGGCATCCTTCGCGTCGATGGCGGCCACCGAGCGTCGGGAGAGGTCGATCGTGTAGGCGATGAACGCGAGCGCGTAGATGGCGATCGCCGTCCACACGAGCAGGACCGAGGCGGAGTCGAGCGAGAAACCGGTGGAGGGCATGGCGGTGATTCTACCCGCGGCCGTTGTGGGCTTCGCCGGGAGTCGCGTCGTCGCCCGCGGGGGCATCGGAGGCGTCCGTCGACGCCTGCGGCGCCGTCTTCGCCGCCTTTGCGACCGACTTCGCGTGGCGCTCGGCGAGCTGGGTCACCGCGACGGCGATCGCCGGGTCCTCGCCGCGCGCGAGCCCCGCGTACTCCAGGCGCAGCGCGCCGTCCTTCGGAGTGACCCGCACCCACATGCGGCGGCGCGGAACGAACAGCGCGGCCAGAAGCCCGGCCACGGCGAGCCCGGCGAACACCAGCACCCACACCGACGAGGCGTCGTGGTGGATCGACAGCGACACGAAGCGCTTCACCGACGCGGAGTAGTCGGTGCCGACCGCCTGCATCGTCTTCGAGGCGTCCAGGCTCCCGGTCACCAGGGTGGATGCCGACGGGTCGGCCTCGTTCACGAAGGTCACCGTGCCCCAGTCGTTCGGGAGCTTCGCGGTCTGCCCCGGCATGAGCTCGAGCGAGTTCACCCCGGTGGTGCCGCCGGTGAGCTGGGTCATGCCGGTCGGGTCGAGGGTGTACACCGAACGCGGTGTTCCGTCGTTGATGCCGAGGTCGCCGGCGTAGACGTTGAGGGTCAGCACCGGGTAGATCAGGTCGGGGTAGACCGAGCTGAACGCTCCCGTGGTCAGCGGCTGCATCGTCGGGTAGAAGAATCCGACGAGACCGAGCTGCTGCGGCAGCCCGTCGGGGATCTTCACGACGCCCAGCGAGGTCATGTTGTTGTCCTGCGGCAGGAACGGCACCGACTCGTTGTAGATCACCTTGCCGGCGGAGTCGCGCACGATGATCGTCGGCGCGTACCCGTTGCCCATCAGATAGACGCGGTCCCCGGCGACCTCGAGCGGATGGTTCACCCGCACCTCGTCCTGCTGGGCGGACCCGCCCTCGGTCTTGGTGGTCAGGTGGGCGACGAAGTCGCCGGCCTGGCCCGCGCCCGTGTCGCTGGCGGGCGTATAGGTCACGTCGAACTTGTCGAGGGTGAGCGAGAACGGGTCGAGCGCGTTGCCGTCGACGAAGCGTCCCGGATTGAACGACGAGTAGTCCTGCAGCTGGTTGACGAAGGTCGTGCCCTGCACGATGACCCGCTGCCCGGTGTAGGTGAACGCCCCGCCGACGCCGACCGCGATCAGCACTCCCACCAACGCGATGTGGAAGAGGAGGTTGCCCGTCTCGCGCAGATAGCCGCGCTCGGCCGACACGGAGTACGAGCCGCGGCCGTCGTAGCGGTGCACCCGGTAGCGGGCGCCACGCAGCATCCGCTCTGCGGCGTCGATCGCGTCCGCCGCGGCGGTCGTCGCATCGACGCCGTCGGCGAGCGTGAGGGTGGCGGCGCGGTGGTCGTCGAGGCGGGAGAGCCGAGCCGGCGTGCGCGGGGGGAGCGCCCGCATGGCCTTCCAGTGGTGCTTCAGACGCGGGATCACGCAGCCGATCAGCGAGATGAACAGCAGCAGGTAGATCGCCGAGAACCACGCCGACGAGTAGACGTCGAACAGCTGCAGCTTGTCGAGGATCGGGAACAGATCGGGGTGGTCGGTCTGGTACTGCGTGACGCCGTTCGGGTCCGCCGTGCGCTGCGGCACGATCGATCCGGGCACCGCGGCGATCGCCAGCAGCAGCAGCAGGATCAGGGCCGTGCGCATGCTCGTGAGCTGACGCCACGCCCACCGCGCCCAGCCGAGCGGACCGAGTCGCGGCGAAGTGACGGCGGATGCGGCATCCTTCTCGTCGACGGAGCCGACGGCGTCGGCCTCGTCGGCGCCGTCGATGTGGTCGGACGGGCGCAACGGGTCGGCGTCGCGACCGGACTCAGAGCGGGAGCGGGACACTCGAGAACACCCCCTGGAGGTGGGACATGAGGTCGGTCCACAGACCCGTGACCATGGCGAGGCCGACGAGGATGAGGAGCACGCCTCCGATGATGTTGACGACACGGATGTGGCGGCGGATGAACGCGACGGCGCCGGCCGCCCAGCCGAAGCCGAGGGCGATGAGCAGGAACGGGATGCCGAGCCCGAGCGAGTAGGCGAGGCCGAGCACGGCCCCCCGCCCCGCGGAGGCCTGCGTGAACGACATGCCGAGGATGATCGCGAGGGTCGGGCCGATGCAGGGCGCCCAGCCGATGCCGAGGGCCAGCCCCAGCAGCGGCGCCCCGATGAGGCCGAGGTTGCCGCGCACCACCGGCTTCAACGTGCGCTGCGCGAACCCGAACAGCCCGATGAACACGAGGCCGAGCAGGATGATCGCGACTCCCAGCACCCGCGTGATGATCGCGTTGTACGAGATGAGGAACGCGCCGAACGTGCCGCCGAGGATGTTCATCGCCATGAAGATCACGGTGAACCCTGCGATGAACAGCACGACACCCAGCACGAGGCGTCCGCGCGTGACCTGCCCGCCACCGCGGCGCGGAGCGACGGCGCCGCCGATGAATCCGAGATAGCCCGGCACCAGCGGCAGCACGCACGGCGAGAGGAAGGAGACGAGCCCTGCCAGCATCGCGATCGGGATCGCGAGCCAGAGGGCGCCGCCGGCGACGATGTCGCTCATGCGTGCCCCCGGGTCCGGCGGGCGCGGGTCACGACGTCTGCCCCGCCGTGGTGATCAACGAGGTGAGGATCGAGGCGTCCGAGAGCTGACTCACGATGCGCGAGGACACGCGACCCTGCTTGTCGAGAACGACCGTGACCGGCACGGCACTCAGCGGCACGTACTTCGCGAACGACATCTTGATGTCGCCGTTGTTGATCGCGATCACGCTCGGGTAACTCACCCCGTAGGTCTGCGCGAACGAGCGCGACGTCTCGGCCTGGTCGTAGATGTTGACGCCGAGGAACTCGACGTCCTGCCCCTTCACGTCGGTGAACGCCTTCTCGAGCACGGGCGCCTCGGCGCGGCACGGGCCGCACGCGGCGTACCAGAAGTTCACGACGACGACCTTGCCGAGGTACTGGCTGCTCGTGACGTCGGTGCCCTGATCGGTCGTTCCCGAGAAGGTCACCGCGTCGCCGCGCTGGTCGGCGGGGATCTCCTGCACCTGGAAGTCGCCCGAGATGAAGCCCTTGTTGTCGCCGGCGCGGTACTGCGCGGCGAGCGAATCGTTGCTGCAGCCGGCCAGCACGAGGGCTGCGGCCGCGACGACGGCGGCGGCGATGACGCGGATGCCGCGGCGGTTGGGTCTGGTCATCGTCACACTGCTCCCACATCCACGGCGCCCGACAGCGACGCCGGCTCGACGTAATCGATCTCGACCCAGCGCTCGCCCCGTCGCTCGAAGCTGGTCACGCTGGAGAGCCCGCAGCGGCGCGACCGGGGGTCGTGCCGGAACGGGAGGCCCGCGACGGCGAGGTGCGTCACCCAGATCGGAAGCTGGTGCGAGACGACGACCACGTCGCCGGCGGCGGTCAGGTTCCACGCCTCGGTCATCGCGTCATCCATGCGCGCGGCGACCTGGGCGTAGGGCTCGCCCCAGCTCGGCACCGAGGGTCGCAGGAGATGGCGCCAGTTCAGCGGGTTGCGCAGGGCGCGCGACATCCGCCGGCCCTCGAACACGTTCGTCGGCTCGATCACGCGCTCATCGACGCGCGGCTCGATGCCGAACAGCTCGGTGAACGGCTCGGCCGACTCCCGGGTGCGCTGCAGCGGCGAGCACACGAGCGCCCCGACCGGGCGCCCCAGCCCGTGCACGTATTCGGCGGCGCGGCGGGCCATGACCCGACCGTCGACGCTCAGCCGGAAATTCGGCAGACGTCCGTACAGGACGTGATCGGGGTTATGGACCTCACCGTGGCGCACGAGATGCAGTCGGTCGGCGGACACCCGCACAGTTTACGGGCGCTGCTTCTGTGTCTAGCCTGAGCGGCGGGCGCTCAGGCCTCGTCGACCGACCCGCGTCGGGTGCGCAGCAGCTGGCGCACCCGCACCCACCCGAACCAGGCGACCCCGATCACGACGGCGGCGATCACGACGTACTGCAGGATGTCGGCGTACTGCTCGATGACCGGCCACGACTCGCCGAGGAAGAATCCGGCGAGAACGAACGCGGTGTTCCAGATCGCGCTGCCCGCGGTCGTGAGCAGCGTGAACCGCCACAACGGCATGCGGGTGACACCGGCCGGGATGGAGATGAGGCTGCGGAAGATCGGGATCATCCGCCCGAAGAACACCGCCTTCGCCCCGTGGCGGCCGAACCACTCCACGGTGCGGTCGACGTCCTCGACGTGCAGCAGCGGCACCTTCGCCGCGACGCGGCGGAGCCGATCCAGCCCGAGCCATGCTCCGATGCCGTAGAGGATGAGCGCACCGACGACCGAACCGAGCGTCGTCCAGACGAGCGCCTCGACGAGCGTGAACATGCCGCGGTTGGCGGCGAACCCCGCGAGCGGAAGGATCGCCTCGCTCGGCAGCGGCGGGAAGAGGTTCTCGAGCGCGATCGCGATGCCCGCACCGACCGGGCCGATGACGTCCATGAGTGAGACGACCCACTCGACGAGGGCGCCGAGCCACGAGTCATCCGGTTCATCGGATGCCGCGGCCCGCAGTGTCGCGGCGGGACGGAAGGGGGGAGCGGCCAGGGCGGCGTCGGTCATCGGACATCCTCGGGGTCGGCAGTGTCGGCCATGCGGAACGGTGATCGGCGCGCCGCGAGGCGCACTCGTCCGACCCTATGAAGCCGACATCCCAAAGGGCTGGGAGCCCCTGCGGCGCGGTCAGCGCAGGTTCGCCGACCCGAACACGATCGCCGCGCCGCCACACCACGCGAGCGCCATCAGCACGAGCGCGACGAGCGGAACCCAGAACGCCAGCCGCCGCCGCACGAGCAGCACGATCGCGACCACGCCCGCCACGACCAGCACGGCCCACGGTGCGATCATCGCGACGAAGAAGCCGGCGGTGCCGAGGCCGTCATTGCAGGTGTCGCTCGAGCACGCGTCGAACGCGAACACGAGGAACACCGCCATGTATGAGGCGATGAGCGCCGGCACGATCAGCAAGACCAGCAGCACGATCGTCAGCACCAGGTCCCAGGTGCGGCGCACCCCCGGCGCGGTCACCGCGACCGGCGCGGGCGGCAGCGGCGACCCGACGGGCGGTTGCGGAGGCCCCGCGGGCGGCACCGGCGGCTGGCTCATGCCGTCATGCTAGAGGCGGGCCGCACGTAGACTGAAGGTTTGTGAGCGAACGCGTCCTCGTCAAGCAGCTGAAGTCCCTCCCCGAAGGACCGGTCCGGGTGTCCGGCTGGGTCGAGACGGTGCGCGATCAGAAGAAGGTGCAGTTCGTCATCCTGCGCGATGAGACCGGCGCCGTGCAGCTGGTGAACCCCGCAACCCGCGAGGTGACCGACGATGCGGATGCCGCGGCATCCGTCGCCCTCGCCCTCACCGAGGAGATCTCGGCGCTCGCGAGCGGCACGTTCCTCACGGTCACGGGAGAGCTGAAGCACGACGAGCGGGTGAAGCTCGGCGGCGTCGAGATCAAGATCGCGACGCTCGAGGTCGCGGCGGCGGCCAACCCCGAGACCCCGATCGCCGCCGACAGCGGTCTCGACAAGCGCATGGACTGGCGCTTCCTCGACCTGCGCCAGGCCCGCAACAACCTCATCTTCCGCGTGCAGACGACCTTCGAGCACGCGCTGCGCACCTACTGGGTGGAGCGCGACTACATCGAGATCCACTCCCCCAAGCTCATGGCGAGCCCGTCGGAGTCGAACGCGGAGCTGTTCTCCCTCGACTACTTCGAGGACAAGACCGCCTACCTCGCCCAGAGCCCCCAGTTCTTCAAGCAGATGGCGCAGTCGGCCGGCTTCGGCAAGATCTTCGAGATCGCGCCGGCCTTCCGCGCCGACCCCAGCTTCACCAGCCGCCACGCCACCGAGTTCACCTCGGTCGACGCGGAGATCAGCTGGATCGACTCCCACGAGGACGTCGCCCACATGCAGGAGGAGCTGCTGCAGACCGCGTTCCAGGCGGTCAAGGACACGCACGGCGCCGAGATCGAAGAGCTGTTCGGCATCGAGGTGCAGGTGCCCGCGGTGCCGTTCCCGCGCATCCCCCTCGCCGAGGCCCGGCAGATCGTCGCCGACCGGGGCTACGAGATCCCCCGCACCGACGGCGACCTCGACCCCGAGGGCGAGCGCCAGATCTCCGCCTACGTGCAGGAGACCTACGGCCACCAGTTCGTCTTCATCACCGACTACCACCCCGAGATCCGTGCGTTCTACCACATGCGCGACGCCGAAACGGGACTCACCAAGTCGTACGACCTGCTGTTCAAGGGCGTCGAGATCACGACCGGCGCGCAGCGCGAGCACCGCGTCGACGTGCTCATCGAGCAGGCGAAGGAGAAGGGGCTCGACCCCGCCCACCTCGACTTCTACCTCGACTTCTTCCGCTACGGCGCCCCGCCGCACGGCGGCTTCGGCATGGGCCTCGCCCGCGTGCTCATGCTGCTGCTGGGCGAGGCGTCGATCCGCGAGGTCACCTACCTCTTCCGCGGTCCCACGCGCCTCGCGCCGTGATCACGGCGCGGTGAGCGCCGACACCGGATGCCGCGGCATCCGGTGTCACCGACCCGTCACCTGACGGACACCTGACGCTCTCACCGGCGCCACTCGCCGCACGTACGTTCCTCTCGTCCCGGTGCGGGGTTCCCGAACCCCCGCCACACCATCCGAGAGGAACTGACATGACCCACACGCGCGCACTCCTGCGCCGTGCCGGCGCCGGCATCGCCGTCGCCGCAGCCGCTTCCGTCGTGCTCGCCGGCTGCGCCGGCGGCAGCTCGTCGACGAGCTCTTCGGGCGGCGTCGACGCGAAGACGGCGACCAGCATCTCTGACTTCGGTTCGCTCGCCGCCCTCGAGGCCGCAGCCAAGGCCGAGGGCCAGCTCAACGTCATCGCACTCCCCCACGACTGGGCCAACTACGGCGCCGTCATCGACGCGTTCAAGAAGAAGTACCCCGAGATCACCGTCAACGAGGCCTCGCCCGACGCGTCGAGCGCCGAGGAGATCCAGGCCGCGACCTCGAACCAGGGCCTGGACACCGCGCCCGACGTGTTCGACCTCGGCCTCACTGTCACGCTGCAGAACACGGACAAGTTCGCCCCCTACAAGGTGCAGACCTGGGCGGACATCCCCGACACCCTCAAGGAGTCGTCGGGTCTCTACTACGGCGACTACGGCGGGTACATGGCCATCGGCTACGACTCGTCGAAGTACCCCGCCCCGACCTCGCTGAACGACCTGCTCGGCTCGGCGTACAAGGGCGCGGTCGCCCTCAACGGCGACCCGACCCAGGCGGGCGCGGCCTTCGCCGCGGTGGGTCTTGCCACCGTGCAGTCGGGCGGCACGCTGGATGACTACCAGGCGGGCATCGACTTCTTCCAGAAGCTCAACAAGGCCGGCAACCTGCTCAAGGTCGACGTGACCAGCTCCACGGTCGCCAGCGGCGAGACCCCCGTCGTCTTCGACTGGGACTACCTGAACCTCGCCCACAAGAAGGACAACGCGAACTGGAAGGTCGCGATCCTTCCCGGCACCGGCTACGCCGGCTACTACAACCAGGCGATCAACAAGGATGCCCCGCACCCGGCGGCTGCGCGCCTGTGGGAGGAGTTCCTCTACAGCGACGAGGCGCAGAACCTGTGGCTCGCCGGCGGCGCCCGCCCGGCCCGCATGGCGGCCATGACCACGGCCGGCACGATCGACGCGACCCTCGCGGCGGAGCTGCCGACCGCGCCCACCCAGAGCGTCGTGCCGACCGCGGCCCAGAGCACGGCTGCGGGCACCCTGCTCGGCGCCAAGTGGGCGGCGGCCGTTCAGTGACGTCAGTCGCTTCGGCGACACGGACCGCCGGGCCTGGCGCACTCGCGCTGGCCCGGCGGCCCCGTCGGGACTGGGCCTGGATCGGCCTGGTCCCGTTCGCCGCATATGTGCTGATCTTCCTCGCGCTGCCGACGGTGCTCGCCATCGGCTCCGGCTTCTTCACGAAGAAGGGCGCGTTCACCCTCGACAACATCGCCGCACTCGGCGACCCGGTCATCCTCGCGACGTTCTGGAACTCCACGTGGGTCTCGGTGCTCACCGCGCTGGTCGGAGCGATCGTCGGCGCACTCGCCTGCTACGCGATGCTCGGCCTGTCGGAGTCGGGTGTGGTCCGCACCTCCGTGAACGCGGTGTCGGGCACGTTCGCACAGTTCGGCGGCGTCACGCTCGCGTTCGCGATGATCGCGACGATCGGTCTGCAGGGAGTCGTCACGAAGTTCCTCGCGACGACCTTCGGCATCGATCTCTACGCCGGCGGCGCCTGGATCTACGGCCTGCCCGGCCTCATCCCCGCCTACCTCTACTTCCAGATCCCGCTCATGGTCATCACGTTCATGCCCGCCCTGTCGGCACTGCGGCCGCAGTGGGTCGAGGCGAACCTCACCCTCGGGGGCACCCGTGCCGGTTTCTGGCTGCACGTGGGCTTCCCGGTGCTGGCCCCGAGCTTCCTCGCCAGCCTCCTGCTCCTGTTCGCGAACGCGTTCTCGTCGTATGCGACGGCCGCGGCCCTCGCCAGCCAGGGCTCGCAGATCGTGCCGCTGCAGATCCGCGCGGCGCTCACGAGCGAGACCGTGCTCGGCCGCGAGAACCTCGCGGGTGCGCTCGCGCTCGGCATGATCGTCGTCGTGGGCGTCGCGATGGCCGTCTACAACGCGGTGCAGCGGCGGGCAGCGAGGTGGCAGCGATGAAGGGCCTCGCTCCGCACCCCGTCACCCGCTGGGTCATCGGCATCCTCGTGGGGCTGTTCTTCGCCATCCCCATGGTCGCGACTCTGCTCTACACGCTGCGCGACGGCGACGGCTATTCACTCGTGCACTGGGCGACCCTCTTCGATCCCGCGAGCGCATACCTGCTGCGCCCGTTGTGGCTCGCGATCGGCAACTCGCTCATCATCGCGGTCGTCACGGTGGTGATCGTGCTCGTGTTGCTCGCACCCACGATCGTGCTCGTGAACCTGAAGTTCCCCCGCCTGCGCCGGGTGTTCGAGTTCGTCGCGCTGCTGCCGATCTCGATCCCCGCGATCGTGCTCGTGGTGGGGCTCGTGCCGGTCTACCTGCAGATCGGACGCACCATCGGCACGGCCCCGTGGACGCTCGCGTTCGCCTACGGCATCACGGCGCTGCCTTTCGCGTTCCGCTCGATCCAGGCGTCGGTCGACGCGATCGACCTGCGCACCCTGACCGAGGCCGCGCGCACGCTCGGGTCGGGGTGGCTCACCGTGCTCCTTCGCGTGCTCGCGCCGAACCTGCGTCCGGGGCTGCTCGCGGCATCCCTTCTCACCGTCGCCGTCGTGCTGGGCGAGTTCACGATCGCGTCGATCCTGAACCGCCAGGTGCTCCAGACCGCGCTCCTCGTGGTCGGAAAGACCGACGCCTATCTGCCGGCGATCTTCACCCTGCTCTCGCTCGCAGCCGTGTTCGTGCTGCTGCTCGTCATCGGCCGCGTCGGACGCGACCGTTCCGAAAGGACCCGCTCATGACCTCCGATCTGCGAGCACTGCCGCGCACCGGCGACAATCTGCTCCTCGCCGCTCAGGGCGATGGCACCCGCGTCGAGTTCCGCGGCGTCACGAAGGACTACGGCACGACGCGCGTACTGCACGGGGTCGACCTCGACATCGCGCCGGGCGAGTTCGTCTCCCTGCTGGGTCCCTCGGGATGCGGCAAGACGACGGCCCTGCGGGTGCTCGCCGGCCTCGAGCGTGAGACCTCGGGGGCGGTTCTGCTGGGCGAGAAGGATGTCTCGTCGGTGCCGACCAACAAGCGCGACATCGGCATGGTGTTCCAGGCCTACAGTCTCTTCCCGCACCTGCGGGTCGTCGAGAACACGGCCTTCGGCCTGCGCCGCCGCGGCGTGGGCAAGGCCGAGGCGACGCGACGCGCGACCGACGCGCTCGCGCTCGTCGGGCTCGACCACCTCGCCGATCGCTTCCCGCACCAGCTGTCGGGCGGTCAGCAGCAGCGTGTCGCGCTCGCCCGCGCGCTGGTCACCGAGCCGCGGGTGCTCCTGCTCGACGAGCCGCTGTCGGCGCTCGATGCGAAGGTGCGCGTGCAGCTGCGCGACGAGATCCGCCGCATCCAGTTGCGCCTGGGCATCACGACGCTGTTCGTGACGCACGATCAGGAGGAGGCGCTCGCCGTCTCCGATCGCATCGCCGTGATGAACGCGGGTCGCATCGAGCAGGTGGGCACGCCTGAGGAGCTCTATCTGCGCCCGGCGAGCGCGTATGTCGCCGGCTTCGTCGGCCTGTCGAGCGCCGTTCCGGGCCGCGCGACCGGCACGAGCGTCGATGTGTGGGGCATCCAGCTTCCGGTACAGGGCGAGCCCGTCGTCGGCGAGGTCGACGTGTTCGTGCGCCCCGAGAACGTGCGGCTCGTCGCCCCCGGCGACCATGCGGTGCCGGCGATCGTGCAGGAGAGCACGTTCCTCGGGAGCTTCCGCCGCACCCTCGTGCGCACCGCCGACGGCTCCCTCGTGCGCCTGCAGCATTCCGCCGGCGACCGCGTGGAGTTCGACGAAGCGGTGCATCTGACGATCGACGCCGTCCCGGTGTCGGTGCGTCCGGCGGCCCCCGACGCGTGAGACGCCGTCCGTCGCCGCGTCGGGTGCACGGCGCGGCGGCGGGCGCGGTACGCGCGGGTCAGACCTCGAAGTCGACCGAGAGCCGGGAGGCCACGACGCTGCGGATGTAGCCCGCGGCCTCCTGGTGGGCGGGGTGCGTCTGATACGCCTCGAGTCCGGCGAGATCGTCGACGTCGATGACGACGGCGACATCGGCGTTCACATCGGCGTAGGCCACGTTCGGTCCGGCAGAGATCGCCCGGATCGAGGGAACCACCCCGTCGAGGGCGAGCAGGCGACGCGCGACCTCGGCGGCCTGCTCCGCACGCTCGGCGGGATCTGTCGCCGCGAGCGTCCAGGCGACGACATGCCGCAGGGTCACGAGGCGCTCACCGCGTGGAGCGACTCGGTCACCGCGTCGCGCAGCCGCTCCGGCGCGACCCGCCAATGGGCGTGCACGCGGCCGTCGATCAGCACGACCGGGATCTTCTCCCACCAGAGGTCGAACAGCTCGGGATTCTCGAGAATGGATGCCTCGGCCACCACGACACGGTCGGCGTCGGCGTCAGGCAAGTCGGCGACGACCTGCTCGATGACGCCGCGAGCGACGTCGCAGAGGTGGCATCCGTCTTTGCCGATGAGGGTGATCTCGGTCACGGGGTCATCCTAGGAAGAGGGGCGGACAGTGCCCGGTCACTGCTCCACGGCGAAGCCGGCCGAGACCCACTCGCCCGTGCCGCCCTCGACGTTGGTGGCGTCGTAGCCGCGTGCCTCGAGGGCCTGCACCGCGCGGGCGGATCGGCCGCCGAGCTGGCAGATGACGTTGAACGCACCGTCGGGCAGCGCGTCGAGGTTGTCGCCGAGCGTGGACAGGGGGATGTTCACGGCGCCGGGCACGTGGCCGGCGGTGAACTCGTCGACCTCACGCACGTCGACGAGGGGCACGTCGGACTGCTCGTGGAGCTGCTGCACGGTGATGGACTTCATGCTCTGAAGCGTACTGGGCGCGTGCGCCCGGGAAGACCGCCCGGAGCAAACACGAAGCGCCCATCCTCACGGACAGGCGCTTGTGTCAGTACCGCTGGTGCGGCGGCCGCTCACTTCTTGTTGCGGCGCTGGTGGCGAGTCTTGCGAAGCAGCTTGCGGTGCTTCTTCTTCGCCATGCGCTTGCGGCGCTTCTTGATGACAGAACCCACGGAAAACCTCACTGGTCGGCGGTTTGGGTGCGCCCGATGCGCACCCGGGAACGGGCAATCGAAAAAATGCCTCGGATCAGTCTAGCCGACGTCGGCCGCGGGACGCGTCACGACCTCGTCGACGGCGCTCGCGGGCACGCGGAAGCTGCGCCCGAAGCGCACCGCGGGAAGCTCCCCGGAGTGCACGAGGCGATAGACCGTCATCTTCGAGACCCGCATCACGTCGGCGACCTCGGCGACCGTCAAGAACTGCACTTCGGGCAGCCCCGTCATGGTTTTCCCTTCCCCCCAGCAACACGCGTCACACGCGTAACGCACATCGTAGGGGTCGCGCGACTTCCGTGTAAACACGGGAGACGGCGGATCCCCAGCGACTTCATCGACGCATGATGAGCGGCATCCACCTCCGGCGCGCATCATGCCGCCATGTCCGACTCGACGACCCCCGATCAGCCCACCGTGCCGCTGCCCGCGAACCACCACGCCGGCGGTGCCGCCGGCGAGCTCACCCCCTCGTATGCAGCGGATGCCGCGGCATCCGCACCGCCCGCACCGCCCGCGGCGACGGGCGCGGCGACGGGTTCGGCGGCCACGCCGCCACCCGCCCGCAGCCGCCGCGGGTGGATCATCGGAGGCTCGATCGCGGGCGGCCTGATCCTGCTCGCCCTGACCTTCGGCGGCGGCGTCGCGGTCGGATGGGTCGGAGCACACATCCAGGTCGCCGTGTCGAACTCGATGCACACGCGCGGCGGTCAAGGCGGGATGATGCCCGGCCACGGCAACGGCTACGGCAACGGGAGCGGCGGCCAGGGCGGCTACGGCCCGTTCGGCCACCAGCGCGGCAACGGGTCCAACTCGAGCAACGGCAACGGCTCGAGCAACGGCTGAGCCGAGTGGCTCAGCGGCCGGGGAGCTTCTTCAGCGCCGTGGTCACGACGTGACCGACGGATGCCGCGGCGCGCCCCACGACCTCCGCCGCGTGCGCGGCAGGCTCGGGCAGCACGGCGCTCAACGCCTCACCCTCGGGCAGATCGAAGAACGGCAGCAGCCAGTCGTCGACCTCGTCGAGGGGTGACGCCGACAGGCTGTAGTAGCGGTGCTGGCCGTCTTCACGCACCGAGACGAGCTCGGCCTCGCGCAGCACCTTCAGGTGCTTGGACACCGTCGGCTGGCTCACCCCGAGCTCCTGCACGATCAGCGAGACACTCGTTCCGGCCTCGGCGGTGCGCGACCGCTCGAGCAGGAACGAGAGGATGTCGCGCCGGGTCGCGTCCGCGATCACGCCGAAGATGTCCGCCATGTGCCTAGGTTAGCCGGGGCTCGTGGCCGCTACCATGACAGGCGCGGCGACGAGAGGGGCAGCGGTGGCAGGCGAGGTGTCCACACCCGGCCCCGCACGCGCCCTCGGCACCTGGATCGCCCGGTTCGCCCGCGACATCCGCGATCTGTCGACCGCCTCTCCCGCCCGTTTCGCGGTGCTGGTGTTCACCGCCCTGATCCTCGTGTTCACGGGTCTGCTGTCGCTCCCGGCCGCAGCGGCCGACGGACGCGCGACCCCGTTCGTCGACGCGCTGTTCACCGCCGTCTCGACAGTGTGCGTCACGGGGCTCGCCACCGTCGACATGGCCGCGCACTGGTCGGCGTTCGGCCACGTCATCATCTACGTCGGCGTCAACGTCGGCGGGATGGGTGTTCTGACTCTCGCCTCGATCATGGGGCTCGTGATCTCGAAGCGCCTGGGGCTGCGAGCCAAGCTCATCGCCGCGAGCGACACCAATCCGCTCCGGGCTCACGCCGGCCCCGTCAACGAGGGCCAGACCGTGCGGCTGGGCGAGGTGGGCCAGCTGCTGCGCACCGTCGCACTGTCGACGCTGGTGATCGAGGCGGTCATCTCGGTGCTGCTCTATCCGTCGATCCTGCTCGCGGGCATCGACCCGCTCACCGCGTTGTGGCAGGCGCCCTACTACGCGGCCATGTCGTTCACGAACACCGGCTTCACCCCGAACCCGGGCGGACTCGCCCCCTTCGCACACGACTACGTCTTCCTCACGACCCTCATGGTGAGCGTGTTCCTCGGCAGCATCGGCTTCCCCGTGATCTACACGCTCGCCCGGCACCGCTGGCACGTGCGCCGATGGTCGCTCCACGCGAAGCTCACCCTCATCACGACAGTGGTGCTCTTCCTCGCCGGCGCGGTGGTCTTCCTCACGCTCGAGTACGCCAACCCGAAGACGTTCGGCAGCATGGACGCCTTCGACACCACCTTCCAGTCGTTCTTCCTCTCCGCCATGACCCGCTCCGGCGGCTTCTCCGTGGTGAACATCGGGGATCTCAACGGGTCGTCGCTCGTGGTCGGGTCGATGCTGATGTTCGTGGGCGGCGGCTCGGCCTCGACCGCCGGCGGCATCAAGGTCACGACGCTCGCCGTGCTCGCCCTCGCGGTGTGGTCGGAGGCACGCGGACGCCCGTCAGTGAACGCGTTCGGCCGCCGTATCCCGAGCGACGTGCAGCGGGTCGCGCTCTCGGTCGTCGCCTGGGGCGCGACGATCGTCGCCGCCTCGACGATCACGATCGCGCAGATCACGCAGGCCCCGATCGCCGATGTGCTCTTCGACGTGATCTCCGCATTCGGCACCGTGGGGCTCTCGACGGGGCTCACCGCCGAGCTCCCCGACCCGGCCGCCTACGTGATGGCGGTCACGATCTTCATGGGCCGCATTGGTACAGTCACACTGGCCGCGGCCGTGGCGGCGTCGTCGCGCTCGCAGCTCTACACGTTCCCCACCGAGAGGCCGATCGTTGGTTGAAAAGGTGCGCAGCGATGCCCCGGTGCTCGTCATCGGGCTGGGCCGGTTCGGGGCCGCGTGCGCGGGTGAGCTCGACCGTCTCGACCGCGAGGTGCTCGCGATCGACGACAGCGCGGAACTCGTGCAGAAGTGGTCGGACCGGGTCACCCACACCGTGCAGGCCGACGCCCGCAACATCGACGCCCTGCGGCAGATCGGGGCGCAGGACTTCCAGGTGGCCGTCGTCGCCGTCGGTTCTCTCATCGAGGCGTCCGTGCTCATCACCGCGAACCTGGTCGATCTGAAGGTGCCGCAGATCTGGGCGAAGGCGGTGAGCCAGTCCCACGGCAAGATCCTCGCCCGCGTCGGGGCGAACCACGTCATCTACCCCGAGCGAGAGGCCGGCGAGCGCGTCGCGCACCTCGTCAGCGGCCGCATGCTCGACTTCATCCGCTTCGACGACGACTTCGTGCTCGCCAAGCTCTACCCGCCGAAGTTCCTGCGGGGAGTCGCCCTGAGCGCCTCGGGCGTGCGCACGAAGTTCAACGTCACCGTCGTGGGCGTGAAGTCGCCCGGCAAGCCGTTCCGCTACGCCGAGGCCGACACCGTCGTCACCGCGCACGACCTGGTGATCGTGTCGGGCACGAACGGCGACGTCGAGAGGTTCGCGGCGCTCGAGCGTTGACGGATGCCGCGGCATCCGCTCTCTCAGGCGCCGGCGGCGAGCTCCCGGGCACGGGCGAGGGCGGCATCGGTCGCGCGACCGAGCAGCTCGTCGAGATGGGCGTCCTGCAGCACCGCGATCGCCCGCTCGGTCGTGCCCTTCGGGCTCGTCACCTGGCGGCGCAGCTCGGCCGGATCCTCGCCGGTCGCCGCGAGGAGCGCCGCAGCACCGATCACCGTCTGCTCGGCCATGAGCCGCGCATCCGCGGGCGAGAATCCCTTGGCGAGCGCGGCCTTGGTGAGCTCCTCGATGAAGAGGAAGAGGTAGGCGGGCCCTGAGCCCGAGATCGTCGACAGGGCGTCGATCTTGTCCTCGGGCACCTCGACGACGGCCCCCACGGTCTCGAAGAGCCGTCGCACGAGCGCGACGTGCGCGGCATCCGCCGTCGTGCCCGCGGCGAGTCCGGTCACCGCCCGTCCGACGGTCGCCGGGGTGTTCGGCATCGAGCGCAGCACCACGACGCCGTCACCGAGGATGCGCTCGAACGTGGCCACAGTCACGCCCGCCGCGAGGCTCACGACGATCGTGCCGGGGCGCAGCACGGGGGCGACGGCCTCGAGCAGGTCGGGCACCATCGCGGGCTTCACGCCGATCAGCACGATGTCGGCGCCGGCGGCCGCGGTGAGGTTGGCGTCGGGATGCGCCTCGAGGGCGATCGATGCGAGACCCGCGATGCCGTCGAGCGTCGCGGCCTTCGCCGCCGAGCGGTTCGTGACGACGATGCCACGGGAGGACCCGGATGCCGCGACTCCGCGGGCGATCGCACCCCCCATCGAGCCTGCTCCGAGGATGGCGATCGGGGGAAGCTGCGCGTCGACCATGTCGCCATCCTAAAGTTCACGCGGCAGGACCGATGATCGACCTGAAAGTTCATTCACATGGCGGCACGGCGCGACTATCATCGGCAGTGCCGGGGCGGTGCCGCCTCGGCTGAGCCGCGGAGGGACGCCCGATGACCACCCAGCCCGATCTGTTCGACGGAATCGTCGCCCGCACCGTCGCGACCGACCGCCTCGCGGTCAACGTGCTCCTGCGCGAGGACGACGACCCGACCACTCCCGCCGATCGCACCGTCGTGCTGGTGCACGGCAACGTGTCGTCCGCGCTGTTCTGGCAGGAGATCATGCAGGACCTCCCCGGGGACGTGCGGGTGATCGCCGTCGACCTGCGCGGGTTCGGCGGGAGCGAGAGCCTGCCCATCGACGCGACCCGCGGGGTGCGCGATTTCAGCGACGACGTGCATGCGACGCTCGAGGCCCTCGGGGTCGCCGCGCCCCACCTCGTCGGCTGGTCGATGGGAGGCGGCGTCGTGATGCAGTACGCGATCGACCACCCCGTGGCATCCCTCACTCTGCAGGCACCGGTCTCTCCCTACGGCTTCGGCGGCACCCGCCGCGACGGCAGCCGCCTGACCGACGACGACGCCGGCACCGGCGGCGGCGGAGCGAACCCGGACTTCGTGCAGCGCCTCACCGACCACGACACCAGCGCCGACGCCCAGACGTCGCCGCGCAGCGTCTTCCGATCCGGATACGTCGCCCCGGGCTTCGAGAGCGAGCACGAGGACGCCTGGGTCGCCTCGATGCTCACGACCTCCACCGCCACGGGCAACTACCCCGGCGATGCCGTGGCGAGCGAGAACTGGCCCGGATTCGGGGCCGGCCGCATCGGCGTGCTGAACACCATGGCGCCGGGCTACTTCAACACGTCCGGCATCGTCGGTCTCGCCGTCAAGCCCCCGGTGCTGTGGGTGCACGGCGACGCCGACGCCATCGTGTCCGACGCGTCGTTCTTCGACCTCAACCACCTCGGGGCGCTCGGCATCATCCCCGGCTGGCCCGGGGCGGACGCCGCGCCCGCCCAGGAGATGGTCTCCCAGACCCGTGACGTGCTCGAGGCCTACGCCGCCGGCGGCGGCGAGGTCACCGAGCTGCTGCTGCCCGGCGTCGGCCACTCGCCGCACCTCGAGCGCCCCGCCGAGGTGCGGCGCGCACTCCTCAGTCACATCGGCTACGTGGGCCGACCCGTCGACCCGGCGCCGCCCACCGAGACGATCGTGCTGCGCTCGGCCGACTGACCGGGCCCGGGGCGCCCGGAACGGCGAGGGATGCCTCCGGCCCGGGACGGGGCATCCCTAGACTGACGCCATGAGCGCATCCGGCGGCAACAGGGCGGTCATCGCGGCACTTCTCGCGAACCTCGGCATCGCCCTCACCAAGTTCCTCGCGTGGGCCTTCTCGGGGTCGGCGTCGATGCTCGCCGAGGCGATCCACTCGCTCGCCGACTCGGGAAATCAGCTGCTGCTGCTCTTCGGCGGCCGTCAGGCCCGGCGCCGCGCCGACGCTGAGCATCCGTTCGGCTACGGCCGTGAACGGTACGTCTACGCGTTCGTCGTCGCGATCATCCTGTTCTCGATCGGTGGGTTGTTCTCGGTCATCGAGGGCATCGACAAGTTGCAGCATCCGCACGAGCTCGAGAACCTGTGGCTGCCGCTCGTCGTGCTGCTGCTCGCCATCGGTCTGGAGTCCTTCTCGCTGCGCACCGCCATCCGCGAGTCGAACCACCACCGCGCCGCCGGGGAATCGTGGTTCGGGTTCATCCGGCACGCGAAGGCGCCCGAGCTGCCCGTCGTGCTGCTCGAGGATGTCGCAGCCCTCACCGGTCTCGTGTTCGCACTGTTCGGCGTCGGGCTGTCGGGACTCACCGGCAACCCGGTGTTCGACGCCCTCGGCACCCTGTTGATCGGCCTGCTGCTGATCGCGGTCGCGATCGTGCTCGGCATCGAGACGAAGAGCTTGCTGGTCGGCGAGGGCGCGCGCCCCGCCGACCAGCGGGCGATCGAAGCGGCCATCACCGGCGGCGGCGAGATCTCGCAGCTCATCCACATCAAGACCCTCTATCTCGGACCCGACGAGCTGCTGGTTGCGGCGAAACTCGGCTTCGCCGCCGACCTGCCGCTCGCCCGCGTCGCCAGCGACATCGACGCGATCGAGGCGCGCATCCGCGCCGCCGTGCCGATCGCGCGGGTCATCTACCTCGAGCCCGACCTCTACCGGGCGCACGGCGAGCCCGAGGCATCCGCTCGACGGCAGATCACCCCGCCACCGCCGACCGCCGAGGTCATCGTCGCCTCGTCCGACTGACCGCTCTCGCCCACCGCGGGCCGGAGCGGCAGACTGGGGACATGGAGTACTGCCTGTTCACCGAGCCCCAGCAGGGGGCGTCGTACGCCGACCAGCTCGAATTCGCCCAGGCCGGTGAGCGGCTCGGGTTCGACGGGTTCTTCCGCTCGGACCACTACCTGCGCATGGGCGAGGGCGACCCGCTGCCCGGTCCGACCGACGCGTGGACGACCCTCGCCGGCCTCGCCCGCGAGACCTCGCGCATCCGGCTCGGCACCCTGGTCTCCTCGGTGACCTACCGGGTTCCCGCGATCCTCGCCATGCAGGTCGCGCAGGTCGACGCGATGAGCGGCGGCCGGGTCGAGCTCGGGCTCGGCACGGGCTGGTTCGAGGCCGAGCACACCGCCTACGGCATCCCGTTCCCGCCCCGCCGCTTCGACCTGCTCGAGGAGCAGCTCGCCGTGATCACCGGGCTGTGGGAGGCATCCGGATCATTCTCGTTCGACGGCGCCCACTACCGCCTCGAGGACGCGCCCGCCCTGCCGAAGCCCGTGCAAGGCCGAGTGCCGGTGATCGTCGGCGGCGGCGGACCTCAGCGCACCCCCGCGATCGCGGCGCGGTTCGCGACCGAGTTCAACATCGGGTTCCAGCCCGAGCACGTCATCGCCGAGAAGTTCGCGGGCGTGCGCGGCGCGTGCGCCGAGATCGGCCGCGACCCGAGCACGCTCAAGCTGTCGGTGGCACTCCCGACACTCGCCGCCCCCACCGAGGCGCAGCTCGAGCGCCGTGCGGCGGCCATCGGCCGCGACCTCGACAGCGTGCGCGGCGACACCAACATCGTCGGCGGGCTGGATGAGATCGTGGCGAAGGTCGAGCGCCTGCAGGCAGGTCGTGGGCTGGGTGCTCGCCGCCGAGGCGCAGGCGCAGCTTCGGAGCTTCTTCGAGGCGCGCCGACCCGACGCCCTCTGACACGGCGTGTCGGGAAAGGGCTCCGACGTTGCGCGGCCCGGCGTCCGGGCGGCGCGCCCGCCGCCGGCCCGCCCGCCGCGCAACGTCGGAACCCTTTCCTGACACGCCGTGTCAGAGGGCGTCGGGTCGGCGCGCCTCGAAGAAGCTCCGAAGCTGCGCCTGCGCCTCGGCGGCGAGCACCCCGCCCACGACCTCTGCGCGGTAGGGCAGACGGCGGTCGCGCACCACGTCGTACATCGACCCCGCTGCACCCGCCTTGTCGTCCCACGCGCCGAACACGACCCGCGACACACGCGCTTGCAGCAGCGCCCCCGCGCACATCAGGCAGGGCTCCAGGGTGACGACGAGCGTGCACCCCTCGAGGTTCCACGACCCGATGGATGCCGCGGCCTGCCGCAGGGCGACGACCTCGGCGTGCGCCGTGGGATCCCCCGTCGCCTCGCGCAGATTGCGCCCTTCGCCGATCGGGGTGCCCGCGGCATCCACCACGACCGCACCCACGGGAACATCGCCCTCCGTGCCCGCCACCTCGGCGAGCGCAAGCGCCCGGCGCATGGCTGCGAGGTCGGCGGGGGTCGTCACGGTGACAGCGTAGGCGGTGCTCTAGCCTGTGATCATGCGCTTGCACGTCGCCGACCACCCGCTCGTCACCCACAAGCTCACGGTTCTGCGCGACCAGCGCACGCCGTCGCCGATCTTCCGCCAGCTCACCTCCGAGCTCGTGACGCTGCTCGCCTACGAGGCGACCCGCAACGTGCGGGTGAAGGACATCGAGATCTCCACGCCCGTGACCACCACGACCGGCGTCGCGATCAGCGACCCGCGCCCGCTCGTGGTGCCGATCCTGCGCGCCGGTCTCGGCATGCTCGAGGGCATGGTGACGCTGCTGCCGACCGCCGAGGTGGGATTCCTCGGAATGGTGCGCAACGAGGAGACGCTGGAGCCATCGACGTACGCCGAGCGCCTCCCCGACGATCTGAGCGACCGTCAGTGCTTCGTGCTCGACCCGATGCTCGCCACCGGCGGGTCACTGGGTGCCGCGATCGAGTTCCTCTTCACGCGGGGCGCACAGGATGTCACGGCGATCTGCCTGCTCGGCGCCCCGGAAGGCGTCGCGGCGATCGAGAAGCAGGTCGCAGGACGCGACGTGACCCTGGTGCTGGGCGCGCTCGATGAGCGGCTCAATGAGCACGGCTACATCGTGCCCGGGCTCGGAGACGCGGGCGACCGCCTCTACGGCACCGTCTGACCGCGGTCGCTCGGGCCGGCGGCGACCCCCATGTGTGGGCCCGGCACGCGCGGCCTCCGTCGCCCCGCGATGCGTCGACGGACCGCGCTCACAGCCAGTGCTTGCGCTTGAAGATGAAGTAGAGCGTCGTGGGGAATGCGAGCATCACGCCGATCGCCAGCGGGTAGCCGTACTGCCAGTGCAGCTCGGGCATGTCCTCGAAGTTCATGCCGTAGATCGTTCCGATGAGTGTCGGCGCGAAGATGATCGCCGCCCAGGATGAGATCTTCTTGATCTCGTCGTTCTGAGCCAGATTCGCCTCGGTCTGTCGCCGCGCGACGAGCGCGGAGTGCACCGTGAGCGCCTTGTCGAGCAGCGTACGGTAGCCGTCGACCTGGGCGTCGATCTTCTCGACGTGGTCGAGCACGTCGCGCAGGCTGCGGCGCAGCTCGAGGTCGACGTCGTACTTCTCGAAACCGCGCTGGAGCTTGTCGATCATGGCGGCGAGGGGGTGCACGGCCCGACCGATGCTGAGCACCTCGCCGTACAGCTCGTAGATACGTCGCGACAGGGCGTCGTCGTCGCTGTCACCGAAGAGCTGATCCTCGATCTCGTCGAGATCGTTCTCGATTCCGGCGACGACGGGCTCGTACTCGTCGACCACCCGGTCGAGGATCGCGTAGAGGATCGCCTCCGGACCCAGCGCGAGCAGGTCGGGCTGGTGCTCGAGTCGCGAGCGCACCGCCGCGAGGTTCGGTGATTCCGCGTGACGGATCGTGATGACGAAGTCGGGGCCGACGAACACGTGCACCTCGCCGAGCTCGACCTCCTCGCGCTCGTCGTCGTAACGGGCGGGTCGCAGGACGACGAACAGGACGTCGCCGTAGCGTTCGATCTTCGAGCGCTGGTGCCCGGTGAGTGCGTCCTCAACGGCGAGCGGGTGCAGGTCGAACTCGGCGGCGACCGAGGCGACCTCTTCGGCGCTCGGACGGTAGAGCCCGATCCAGGCGAGCCCTCCGCGATCGTCGTGCAGCCGGTAGGTCTCATCGAGCGTGCCGGGTGTCTCGGCGCGGCGACCGTCGACGTAGATGGCGTTGTCGACCAAGGGCATGGGCGGGCTCCTCTCTCGGGGCGGTCGCGCCGCTCCGACTCGGGACAGCGGGTGGAGCGCGGCGAAGCCGCTCGATGGTAGCCGACCGACATGACCTGTTCGGGGCATCCTGACGAGATCCTCACGGCGGCACGTCGCTCGGCGTCGCGGCACCTGCCGGTGGGCGTGCGCGAGGGGTGCCGCGACGCGGCCGGCGTCGTCGAGCGCGCCGCGGGCCTGGGGTCAGGCGACGCCGACGAGCCGAGCGAACGCGCTCAGGCGCGCGACGCCGGCCGGGGTGTACGGCAGGTCGTCGAGCAGAGCGGGCGAATAGATCACGTAGGCGGCGACCTTCGCCCGCGAGACCGCGACGTTGAGCCGGTTCTGCAGCAGCAGGAACTCGAGTCCGCGCGGCGCCGCCCGCCCGGACGACGCGGCGAGGCTCACGATCGCGACCGCCGCCTCCTGCCCCTGAAAGCGGTCCACCGTGCCCACCCGCACGTCGGCGAGACCGGCGCCGGCGAGCGCCTCCTCGACGAGCACCTGCTGCGCGTTGTACGGGGTGACCACGATCAGATCGGATGCCGCGAGCGCCCGTCCGCCCGCGGCATCGGGATCGCCCGGGTCGGTGTACGTGCGACCCACCAGGTCGCGGGCGAGTCGCACGACCTCGGCGGCCTCTTCGGGCGACTGCACGGCATTGCCCTCGTGGGCGAGGGGCAGCGGATGCAGGCCCGGCTCGATGCCGGCGAGCGAGCGGAGCCCGGCGTCGGGAGCGGAGGCGAGCGCACCGTCGTAGGACAGGGTCGAGACCGGGGCGGCGACACGCGGATGCATGCGCCAGGTGCGCGAGAGGAAGTAGCCGTGGGTCGGCGGGAGCACCGCGGCATCCGCCATCACCCACCCGAGCGCGGACGTGTCGACCGGCTCGGGATGCGTTCCCTGACTGACCTGCGGCAGCTGCTGCGGGTCGCCGAGCAGCAGCAGACGCGGGGCGGCGAGCGAGACGGCGATGGTCGAGGCGAGGGAGAACTGCCCCGCCTCGTCGATCACGAGCAGGTCGAGCCCGCCGCGCGCAACGCGGTTGGTGTTCGCGAAGTCCCAGGCGGTGCCGCCGACGACGAACCCGCCCGGCTGGTCGGCGATGAACCCGGCCATCCCGTTCTTGCGGATCGCCGTGAACGCATGACCGGTCGATGCCGGATCCTTCGGCGCCTTCGCCACCTGCACGGCGGGCACCCCGGCGGCGATGACCCCTTCGAGCATGTGCTCGACGACGGCATGGGACTGCGCGACCACACCGACCCGGAACCCGCGGTCGCGCACGAGGCTCGCGATCACCCGGGCACCGACGTAGGTCTTGCCGGTGCCCGGAGGACCCTGCACGGCCAGGTAGCTGCGGTCGAGGTCGGCGACGGATGCCGCGATCGTCGCCGCCAGCTCGCCCGCCGCGCGCCCGTGCGGGCTCGAGGTGAGCTGACGCCCGCGCAGACGCGGCGGACGGCGGCGCAGCAGATCGGTCGCGGGGTCGTCGGGGAACCCGGGGGCGGCGTCGAGCAGCCCCTCGGCCCATGCGTCGATCGCGGTCTGCTGCCCGGCGGCCTGCGGGGGCCGCGGCGGAGTCAGTGCGATCGGCAGCGTGTCCCACGTCTCGCCGTCGACGGCGAACTCGGCGATCACCGCGCCGTCGTCGAGCACCTCGAGCACCTGAACGGTGCGGCCGGCGTGGATCCACCGCGGCGACGGCTGGGCGATCGGGTAGGGCGCAGGCATGGGGTAGAGCGCGAACGGATCGGAGCCCTCGCTCAGCCGGGTGCCGGGCGCGACGTCGCCGTGCAGCTCGATGATGCGGCGGTCGACCCGCTGCCCGTCGCCGCGGTGCCAGTCGGTCACGACCCGGCTGCGGGCCGCGTCGACGACCACCACGTCACGAGTCTGCTCCCAGAGCGACACCGGCTCGCGCAGCCGCAGGAAGTGACCCGCCCAGAACGTCTTCGCCTCGCGCGGGTAGTAGTCGATGGCGGCCGCGGCGAGCGCCAGCGCACGCACGTCGGGGTCGTCGGGCGACGTGAGGGCCGCGGCATCCGTCGCCCGTCGACTGAGGGCGACCGATGCCGGCGACGGCTCGTAGGGCGTCTCTTCGGGGGTCACGTCGCGGGCGGGGTAGAGCCCCGCCTCCCGCGCGCGGGCGA